>JAKCAB010000632.1 GCA_021839785.1 bacterium
GCTTCGGTCGATCAAGGCGAGCAACTCCGCGGGCGAGTCCGGGTTCACCCGCTGGCACAGCGTCGCCGTCAGTTCCGTGGGATCGAATTCGTTGGTTGCCGGTGGCGGGCGCGGTCCCGGCGGACGCGGAGTGATCAGGTAGCTTTGGTTGTAAGGCACCGGCTGGTAAGGCGGCCGGTGCAAGACCATCGTTGCCACCCGTGGATCGTCCACGAGGATCATCTCGTCCGGCTGGCGCAGCGCCGCGGCCACGGCTTCCGGGTCCATGTCCTGCCGGCCGTCGTAAAGCCCCGGCAATTTGTAGCGCCGCGGGTGAAACCGCGCGTCCGTCAGCAACCGCCCGGCGTTGGGAACGTTGATGCTCACGACGTGGTCCCAGCAATCCGCCGCATCGAGCCAGCGGGCGACGTCGCCGGCAAGGCTCGGTTCCTTGAGATCGAGGTGGAGGAGCATCGCGCGTTGGCGGGCGAGGTCGAGGAGTTGCACGAAACTCGCGGGAGCGGCCCCCGCCGCGCGGCCAAAGGCGGTGCGGGGTTTCAGCGCGAGCAATTCGCGGGCGGTGAACTGGCGAACCGAACCGATGGCGTGGAAGCCCCGTTCCAGGGTGTCGTCGTGAAACAAGACCAGCACACCATCGCAGGTCCGGCGCACGTCCACCTCCACGCCGTCGGCGCCAAAATCCATCGCCGAAGCGTAGGCTTGGAGGGTGTTCTCGGGCGCGAAAGCGGAGGCGCCGCGGTGAACCATCACCACCGGACCTTGGCGGCGCGCGGCGACGCGTTGGTGGCGCGCCTGGGCATCGGCGGGCGTCTCGGGCGCGAGTTCCAACACGTACTCGCGGGCGACCTGGCCCCAGGCGCTCGCGGTGGCCAGCACAAACGCCAGGGCCAATTCAGGACGCAAAACTCGCCCGCGTCTTTCGCGGTGGATGCTGCGCGCAGACATTGGTCACCGGTTGAACCGCGAACCGCGGGCGGAAGCAAGTCCGGTTTCGCGCAGCAGGATTTCTTGCGGCCGGCCCAGGCCGGGGCGTCAGGACGGCGGACCCCGTGGAAACTACTCGTGTCGTGGAGTGTTCCTGACCGGGTCTTGACGCATGTCGGAGGCCGGTTCAGCACGGTGACGCGGCCGATGGGGAGCCGCCAGGCGCCAGAGAATTTGCTCGACAGGTTGCTGTACTAACGCCACTTGTCTGTAACAACAACGTAACTGGTAGTCGAGCAGCCCACCTTGCTAGCGTTGCGGCGGGTGGTATCCGTCAGCCCAAAAACACACGGCTTCGTCGCCGCGTTCCAAAGAGCATGACAAAACTGAAGGACGTACCGAACCAGCCCCGCACGGGGTTCACGTTGATCGAACTGCTGGTGGTGATCGCGATCATCGCCATTCTGGCGGGCCTGCTGCTGCCCGCCCTGGCGAACGCCAAGGAGAAAGGTCGCCAGGCCAAGTGCATGAACAACCTGCACCAGATCTCCATCGGCACCACGATGTACGCGGATGACTTCAAGGACACGTTTTACAACGTGGGCGGCGCGATTCCCAACAACGGCCAGTGGACGCGCAACACGCGCACGACCACCCGGCTGGCGCCGGACGATTCGCTGGCGTATTGGGGCATCGCTTACATCGACTACTTTGGCGGCACCAAAGAGGTTTATCGCTGTCCGAGCGCCAAGGTCGTGGACGAATGGCGGGAGGACGGTCTCACGTATCCGCACGAGTTCTGGCTGAATTCGACTTACGGCATCAACGCCTACATTGGCGAATTGCCGTCGCCCAGCAACCCCGCCACGCGGCTGCCCGGCCCGCGCAAAATCAGCTCGTTCACGAACCCGGCCAGCACGATCTTCGCCCAGGACTCCGCGGAGCAGGGCATGGAGGGACCCGACGACAGCCTAGGCCTTTTCCCCCGCTACAAGCATATTCTAACCCAATGGATCGGTGAGCCGCCCGACACGCCGCCGCATCGGGGAGGTTTGAGCGGCGGGCTTTACGGCGGTTACGCCTTCGAGTGGGAATGGTATCGCCACAGCAAGATTTGCAGCACGCTGTGGGTCGCCGGCAACGTGTCGGCCATCCGTTTTACCGGCCTCGACAAAGGTGTGGATTACCGCTGGTACACCGGCGATGCGCCGGTGCGGCAACCTTGATTTCTGTCCGTATTCTTAACCATGAAACTCCCGTTTCTCCATCGCTTGGGCGTGGGTGTGGCTGCGCTGTGCTGGTTGTTGCTCATTCCCGGCTGCTCTGACAGCGCCAAACCCGTGGAACCGGTCGCCCTCGCGGACATTCCCAGCCTGGTGAACGCGGCCTTCAAGGACGCGAAGGATCCGGCCAAGAGCCTCGCGTCGCAAGTCGTGGACGCGGTCGAGCAAAAGGATTGGGCCAAGGCTTCCGTGGGCGCGGAGGCGTTGCTCTCGGCGCCGGGAACCACGGCCGAGCAGAACAAACTGGTGGGCCGCTGCTTGCTGGCCATCAATCAGCAGGTGAATGAAGCCGCCGCCGCGGGCAACGCCCAGGCCGAACAGTTGCAGCAAGTCCGGCGGGCAGAGAAATGAAGCCGCCCCGGCCGGCGCGGCTGCCTGGGGCCGCCGGGCCGGATAGGAGGGGCCGGTCCGCCTGGTCGATTTCACGGTGTTCCCCAAACCAGAGAAAGCAAAGCAACGAGATCCCATGAACAAACAGACCCTGAAACGATCGAGTTCCCTGCCCGCGAGCCTGGCGGCTTCCGTGGCCGCCGTGCTGCTGGGCGCCGCCGCCCAGGCGGCTGTCGTCGGACAGTGGGACTTCAACAACGGCAATCTGACCGCCACCGTGGGCCAGGCGATGGATTACCTGGATGGAGCGGGCGCGGCCACCCAGCAACAGACGACGTTTACGACCCTGGACATCGGCGGCACGTCGGCCAAGGTGATGAAGTTCCCTGCGTGCGACAGCACGCTGTACATGGGTTA
>JAKCAB010000599.1 GCA_021839785.1 bacterium
GGTCGGACCCGTCTTGGTCAATGCCGCCAACAAGCCCCGGCGGGTGAGGATGCCCAGCACCGTGACGTTTTCGACCACCGGGAAATCTTGCTGCGAGCCCGCCAGGATGAGGTCCACCACGTGGGCCAGGCTGTCCTCCGGGGCGAGTTGGTGAAACTCGGTCATCATCGCCCGCTCGACCGTCACCCCGCCGAGCGAGGACTTGAATTCGGCCGCGCCCGCCTCCTGCGCCGCGCCGATCCACACGAACAACGCCACCAGGACCAGCATCGGGTTGCCGAACAGCCCGGCCAGCGCGAACAGGAAGGCCATGCCCTGGCCGAGCGTCGCGGCGATGCGCGTGGCGCGGGCGAAGCCCAAGCGCATGGCCAGGAGCGCCCGCACCACCCGCCCGCCATCCATCGGAAAGGCCGGCAACAGGTTGAAGACCGTCAGGCCCACGTTCACGAAGAGCAGGCGCTCGGCGAAATTGCCCGCGACGGTCGAAAGGCTCCGGACGGGCTGCCAGGCCTCCGCCAGGCTCAGACCCACCGCCAGCACGCCCGCAATGACCACGTTCACCGCCGGGCCGGCCAGGGCGATCCAGAATTCCTGGAGCGGCTCGGTGGGAATGCGTTCCAGGCGGGCCACCCCGCCGATCGGCAGCAAGGTGATGTCCCGGGTCTTCACGCCATACCGGCGGGCCACGAGCGCGTGGCCGAACTCGTGCAACAGCACGCACAGAAACAGCGCCAGGAAGAACAGCACGCCTTCGAGCACCGTGGCGACCGCACCGCCGCTCATCCATTGGGCCAGGGCCAGAAAACCCAGCACCAGGAGGAACGTGAAGTGGAGAAACACGTCAATGCCGAAAAAGCGACCGATGCGAAACGACCAGCTCATGATTGATCCTTGCCTATCCGTTTGGCAGCACGGCACCACCCGACTGGCGGGTCTTCTGCTTTTGCCCCCCGCGACTGCGTTGCTGCGCACCCGCGACGATCCCCGACCAACGCGGGATCGCGTCCATTCCCTGCGCCAAGATGCCGCCGGATTGGCCGCTGGCAAGCACGGTCGCCGGTCAAGCGGAGCCGCGCCGGCCGCGGAAAGACGCGGTTTTGTTTGAAAACTCCGGCCGGCGCCAGGATGCTCCCCTCGCCACCAACGATGAAAACCGCTTGGGCCAAACTCCCGGTTCCGTTCCGCGCGCGGTGGCGCATCCGCTTTGGCGCGGTCCAATTGCTCGCGCTGGTCCTGTGCGGTTGCGCCGGCCCCCGGCTGATGCCAACGCCGAACGTTTATCGCCAGACCGCCCGCGATCCGTTCGCGGCCGTGCCCGCGGTTTTCCGCACCAACACGGTGGACCTGCTTTACGTGACCGACCGTCGCCTGGGCCGCGAGGCGGATGGACGAGTGACTTACGGTTCTGAGCGGTCGCCCGCTTTGGCGTTCGGCTCGTGCGTGGTCGGCCTCGGCGACGACGCGAGTTGGGCCACGCTCGTGGCCGAAAGCCGCGAGGCGAAGCGCCCCACTGCGCTGCCGCTGCGCCTGCGGTGGGTCGAGGAAGAAGGCCGCTTTCCCAACACGCCCATGATCCTGGCCCGCACGCCCGCGGGTTATGCGTGGGACGGCCAGGCGGCGGTGCGTTTCGATCTGGCCGCGGAAGCTTTCGAGCGCGAATTGGAGCGCCGGCTGGCGCTGACCCCCCGCAAAGAGGTGTTTGTCTTTGTGCACGGCTTCAACAACGATTTCGCGTGGGCCGCTTTCGTGGCGGCGCAAGTCTGGCATTTCCTGCCCCGCCAGGGCGTGCCGATCCTTTACAGTTGGCCGGCCGGCCGGGGGGGCTTGCGGGGGTACACTTACGACCGCGAGTCCAGCGAGTTCACCGTCTATCACCTGCGCCAATTGTTGCGGGCGCTGATCGAGTGCCCCAAGGTCGAGAAAATCCATCTCATCGCCCACAGCCGCGGGACCGACGTGGCCACGGCCGCGGTGCGCGAACTCATGCTTGAGGAACGCCGTCCCGGCGAGTTGGTGGGCCGCGTGCCGAAGATCGCCAATTTGATTCTCATCGCGCCGGACCTCGACCTGCAGGTGGCCTCCCAGCGCTTGGCCGCGGACTATGTGCCGCTGGCCGTCGGCCGGCTCACCCTCTACGTCTGCGAAAAAGACCGCGCCGTGAACCTCGCCAACTGGCTCTTCGAAGGCATTCGCCGCCTCGGCCAGGTGCGGGTGCACGATTTCACCGACGAACAGAAGCGTTACATGCGTGCCGCCAACACGGTGCAGTTCATCGACGCGCGCGTGAAGGTGGACTTCCTCGGGCACGGTTATTTCCACGACAACCCGGCCGTCAGCTCCGACCTGCTGCAATTGTTGCGGGAAGATTGTGATGCCGGCGAGGATGACTGTCGCCCGCTCCAACGCGAGCAGGATTTGTTCTGGAAAATCACCGACGACTACCTGGCCCCGCCGCACTGAGCGGCAATCTTTTCGCTCGCGGCCTGGTCCGCCGTCCGCGCGCTCAGTTGAGCTTCAGGCGGAGAGTGGTCCACGACCGCGCCGCCGTTCGTCGCGGACAGGATTCGTTTGCGCGAGCGTTGTTCCCGTGCCAGTCTGCGGTTGAATCGCCCAGACCTTGACGCCCCGAAACCGGGAACGACGGGGCGATTCGTGGCTGCCATGAAACGACGATCCTTCCTCAAAGTCATGGGTGGCGCCGCCGGCGCCGCCGCCCTGAGCGCTTACGAAATGTTCGGCGACGAAACCAGCCGCCCGCTCGTCGCCCACGCCAGCGGCCTGCCCCGCCGCGTGCTCGGCCGGACGAAACAGGAGGTCTCGCTCGTCACCTTCCCCGGCCTGGCGCTGTCCCGACTCAACCAGGACGAATGCAACGCCGCCGTCCGCAAAGCCTGCGATCTGGGCTGCAATTACTTCGACGTCGCGCCCGAGTACGGCGACGCCGAGGTGAAG
>JAKCAB010000037.1 GCA_021839785.1 bacterium
CCATAGCCGGCCGAGCAATAAACGATGTCCCCGGAAACCACCGGCGAAGCCGCGGTGGACACGCTGAAACGATAGGCCTGCCGCCACAGCACCTTGCCGGTCCGGGTTTCGCAGGCCACCAGGCCGGTGCGGGTGAAGAAGATGATCTGCCGCACACCGCGCAAGGTGGCCAGCGTCGGGGTGGCGTGCGTGGGCACGTCGCTTTCGCCGCTCCAAGCAAGGCTGCCGTCGGTCTTCTTGAGACCCAGCAGCGATTTCCCCGGCGCGCCGCAACAGACGAAGATCAAATCGCCTTCGACCACCGGCGAAGCGGCGTTCTGCCATTGAATGCCTTTGGCGCCGAGTTCCTGGACGAAATCCTTCGTCCAGACCGCCTCGCCCTTCGTGGCCTCGAGGCAATGCAGCTTTAGCCGCGCGTCCAGCACATAAACGCGATCGCCGTCCACGGTGGGCGTGGAGCGCGGACCGTCACCGCCCTGGTTGTCCGACGTGCCCGAATCGCCGCCCCCGTCGTACTTCGCGATGCCCAGCGGCGTGGCCCAAAGCTCCTTGCCGGTGGCAGCATCCAGCGCCAGGCAGACTTCCTGGAGGGCGCCGTCCGCTTCGCGGCTCACCAGCGTGTAAGCGCGCCCGCCGGCCACGGAAAACACGCTGAAGCCGGTGGGCGTCTGGACCTTCCAAACCAGCTTCGGCCCGCCGGCCGGCCAGGCGCCCGCCACCTTGTCCGGGGTCGAGTTGTTGTAGTTCGGCCCGGCGTACTGCGGCCAGTCGGCGGCGAAAGACGCGGAAACGACCAACGTCACGGCCACGCCGCCCAAAAGGCGCGCGACCGGGGGCAAGAGTGCATAGCGCATAATTGCGAGAGTTTGCCTGCAATCACGCCGGCGTCAAACCCGCGGCGAGCCTGCGGACGAACCTCCATTTCCCACGACTGCGTGGCGCTCGGCTGAGTGAAGTGCTGGTAAGTCTAATGTTCAGCCAAGTCCGCGAACTTCTGGCCAGCCTCTTTTGCGCGACCTCGTCGGCTTGCGTTCCCCCCGAAAGGCCAATTACCCTGCGCCCATGCGTTACCGAATCACCCATGTCTTCCCGCGGAAGATTTCTACTGGATTTTGCGCCTGGCAATTTGCGATCGCTTTTGCCCTCACAGTTTGCGCGATCTCGGCCCAGGCCGCCGAGGGCTCGCCTCAGAAGAGCGCGCTGGAGTCCGATCCCAGCGGCTGGGCGGACATTCTGCCAGGCGCCGATTTGCAAGGCTGGTATCGCGTGCCCGTGCCACCAGGCGGCAAACTGGGCCGCGAGCAGTGGCACGTGGATGCCGCCAGCGGTGTGCTGATTTGCGACGGCGATGGCGGGCACGACATGCTGCTCACTAAACAGGAGTACGGCGACGCCATTTTCCATTTCGAGTGCCGTTACACAAAGGTCGAAGGCAAGACCGGCTACAACAGCGGCGCGTACGTGCGCAACTCGGCCGACGGCGCCATCTGGCACCAGGCCCAGTTCGGCGACGCCCAGGACGGCTATCTCTTCGGCGAATCGCCCACGCCCGACGGCAAGAAGAAATTCTTCAATCTCAAACCGCGCGTTGCCGACGGCCGGGTGAAACCCGCCGGCGAATGGAACGTCATCGAGGTCACCGCGCGCGGTCCGCGCCTGACGATGTGGGTGAATGGCGCGGTGACTTGTGAGTTCGACACCTGCGGCGCGCCCAAAGGCCACGTGGGCGTGGAAGGTGAAGGTTACCGGGTTGAGTTCCGCAACCTTAAGATCAAGGAACTGCGCTGACGCCAGCAGGCCCAGCCTGAACCAGTCGCATCTCAAATTCGTCTCCGTCCACCATGAAAACTCCCCATCTCGCCTCGGTCCTGGCGGTAGTGTCCTTGGGTTTCAGCGCGGTTGCCGCGCCAGTCACCATTCATGTCGCGCCCGATGGCAACGACGCCTGGAGCGGGGCGTTGGCCAAAGCCAACGGCGCCCGCTCGGACGGCCCGCTGGCGACCATTCCCGCCGCCTTGAAAGCCGCGCGCGCGCTGGCCGCCGACCAGGTCAAAGACGGCATCGTGATTTCGGTGGGCGACGGCGTTTATGAATTGGCCGCGCCGCTCACGATTACGCCGGACGACGCCGGTGGCGCGCGTCGCCTCACCATTGCCGCCGCGCCAAACGAGAAGCCCGTGCTGAGCGGCGGGCGCGTGATCAAAGGCTGGCGGCCCGTCACCGGCCGGCCAGGACTTTGGGAGGCGGAAGTCCCGGACGTGCGCGCTGGCCAGTGGTACTTCCGCCAGTTGTTCGTGAACGACCAGCGCCGCCAGCGGGCGCGGACGCCGAACACCGGTTTTTACCGCATTCAAGGCGACAGCCCGCAGGACAAGCCGGTGAAACTCCATTTCAAACCGGGCGAAATCAAGCAGGCGTGGGCGGACGACGGCGACGTGGAGGTGATCGCGCTCCTGGCCTGGGCGGACATCCGCATGCAAATCCGCGCCGTGGACGAGGCCAACCACGTGGCGACGTTGTCCGGCGACCCGCGGCCGTCGAACCGCGAGAACAACGCCGAGTACTACATCGAGAACGCCCCCGACGGCCTCGATCAACCCGGCGAGTGGTACCTGAACCGGCGCACCGGCGTCGTGACCTACTGGCCGTTGCCGGGCGAGGACATGGCCAAGGTGAAGGTCGTTGCCCCGCGACTCGAAGAACTGCTGCGCGTGGAAGGCGACTTCGCCGGCAAACGCGCCGTGGAGCGTCTGACGCTTCGCGGCCTGACGTTTGCCGAAACGGATTGGACGCTGGGACCGAATGGCTACGCGGACACGCAGGCGGCGATCGCAGTCCACGGCGATGTCTTCGCGGAGGCCGCGACGGACTGCGCGATCGAGGACTGCACTTTCACGCGGTTGGCCGATTACGCGCTCGAACTGGGGCGCGGATGCCAGCGCTGGCGGG
>JAKCAB010000321.1 GCA_021839785.1 bacterium
GATCGCATGGTAGCCGAAGCGCACCGGATTGCGGACTGTCTCGATTCGTTCGCGCAGAGTTTTCCCGATGGCTTTGGATCATTTCTGGCCGAACTGCGCCAATGGCGAGCAGCGATCTGACTACCTTGGACTGGCATTTTTCGCTGCGCCGCCTGGCAACGGCGGTTAGGCTGGCGCTGGCTTGGCAAGCACCATGATCAACTACCAGAACTTCATCGGCGGCGAGTGGGTTGGCAGTTCAGCGAACGCGAAAGTGCAGACCCGCGACCCGGCCGACACCCGCGAAACCGTGGCCGAGTACGCGCTGGCTAGCGCGGCCGAAGCTCGCCAGGCGCTGGACGCCGCGCGGCAAGCGTTCCCCGGTTGGGCGGCGATGACCGCCGTCGCCCGCGGCCGGGTGCTCAGCAAGGCGTCCCAAATCCTTGAGTCTCGCAAGCCGGCGCTGGCCGAATTGCTCACCCGCGAAGAAGGTAAGACGCTGGCGGAAAGCACCGGCGAGGTGCAGCGCGCGGTGGACATTTTCCGCTTCTTCGGCGGGCTCAGCTACACGCTCGGCGGACAGACCATTCCGCACGATTTGCCGGGCAACCTGCTTTACACCACGCGGCACCCGCTCGGCGTCGTCGCGCTGATCACGCCCTGGAATTTCCCGATCGCGATCCCGGCCTGGAAAATGGCGCCGGCGCTCGTGGCCGGAAACGCCGTGGTGATCAAACCAGCCACGCTCGCGCCGGCCATGACCATCGAGTTGGCCAGGGCGCTGGCTGAAGCCGGATTGTCCAAAGGCGTGTTGAACGTGCTCGTGGGCGCGGGGCGCGAGGTCGGCACGGAACTCGTGACGAATCCCGCGGTCGCCGCCCTCTCGTTCACCGGCTCGCATTCCGTCGGCCAGCAAGTCCACGAACGACTGGCCAAGCGGATGGCGCGCTCGCAAATGGAGATGGGCGGCAAAAACCCCACCATCGTCCTCGCCGATGCGGACCTCGACCTGGCGGTGAACCTGGTTGCCCGCGCCGGTTTCGGGTTGACCGGCCAGGCGTGCACCGCCACCAGCCGCGTCATCGTGGAACGTACCGCCTTGCCGGCGTTCACGGAAAAGCTGGTTGCCAAGGCGCGGGCGCTGAAGGTCGGCAACGGCCTCGCGGCCGGCGTCGAAATGGGGCCGGCTGTCAACGAAGCCCAGCTCCAGACCGATCTGGATTACATCGGCATCGCCCAGGCTGAAGGCGCAAAGTTGCTGTGCGGCGGGCGCCGGCTCACCGACGGCGAACTCGGCCACGGCTGGTTTGTGGAGCCGACGGTGTTCGGCGAAGTCACGCCGCAGATGCGCGTTGCGCGCGAGGAGGTGTTTGGTCCGGTCATTGCCGTGCTGACGGTGGACAGTTTCGACGAAGCTATCGCCGTGGCCAACGGCGTGGACGTGGGGCTTTCGGCCTCGATCGTGACCCGCGATTTGAAGAAGGCGATGCTTTACGCGGAGCGGATCGAAGTCGGCGTGGTGAAGGTGAACCAAATCAGCACCGGCCTGGCGCTCCAGGCGCCGTTCGGCGGGGTCAAGCAGTCCAGCACCGATTCCTTCAAGGAACAAGGCGCGGGCGCGATCGAGTTCTACAGCCGTCTGAAGACGGTCTATCTGGACTACTCGGCGTGACACCAAAGTGCATTCGAATGGCTACGAAACACCCCCTTACCCCAACCCTCTCCCCCACAGGAGAGAGGGTGCCCGAAGGGGGGTGAGGGCGCGTTCGTATCCTTTTGACCGCAACTCAGTATGACACCTCCCGGCAGCGTGGGCAGGCGCCCGGACCGCGGCCGGTCACCGGCCGCAGCGAGTGAGGGAGGATACCGCCCGCAAATGGATTACGTGCTGGCGTAGCCGTTTCCGGGCACACCGGAACGCACTTGCCCGCGGAAATCGGAGTCTCCTTCCCAGCGTTCAGCGCTGCTGCGACCGGGGACCAGTCGCGGTCCACTTCGGCTCAGAAGCTCGCGGCCTTGGCGGTCGGATCCTTGACCGCGACGGGCGGAGACGATTTGGCGCCGGGAGCGCTCAGGTCGATCAAGTCGAGCAGGATGTGCTTCGCCTCGTCCATCGTGACATCCACGGGGGGGGTCTTGTCCGCCTCATCTTCGTCCGTGTCAGCGTCGGCAGACGTGCTGGCAGTCTGGGTCGCCTTGGCTTCTTCCGCTTCCTTGGCCTTGGCTTCTGGGCTGCCGACGGCGGGCGGCAGGCCCGGTTCATCGGCCACCTTGAGCGTGATCTCGTAATCCTTCTCCGGCGATGCCGGTCGCGCGGCGCGCTCGGCCTTGCGCGCCTTGGTCCGCGCGTCCGCTTCCGCGCGTTCTTTGAGCCGCTGCTCGAGATTGAGCGAAATGCTCTTGTCGGCCTTCGCCTTGCGGAGCAATTCAATGTCTTCGCGCATGTAGGCCCAGTCTTTATCCTTGGCCTGCCGCGCCTCGGTGCGGCGAAGCAGTTCGTCCACATAGGGCTGTACCCGATTCAGGCGGGTAAACACAGCGCTGGGAATCGTGTCCCAGGGGAGCGCGTAATCCTGCGTGCTCTCCCCGACCTCCATCTCGTTGCTCAGCGACGGCAGCACGATGTCCGGCGTCACGCCCTTGAGCTGAGTCGAGGCGCCGTTGGCCCGGTAAAATTTGCGGATGGTGACCTTCAACGCGCCGGGGTTGAAGCTGTCCGGGAAACGCTTGGTGGTGAGCCGGCTCAGTTCGTAAATGGTCTGCACCGTGCCTTTGCCGTGGGTGGAAGTGTCGCCCACGATCAGTGCCCGGCCATAGTCCTGCAGGGCCGCGGCCAGAATCTCCGAAGCCGACGCGCTGAAGCGGCTGGTCAACACCAGCAACGGGCCGTCGTAAAGCACGGTCGGGTCGGGGTCGTCTTCCACGGTGACGTCACCGTTGGCGACCTTCACCTGCACGATCGGGCCTTCC
>JAKCAB010000528.1 GCA_021839785.1 bacterium
GGTAGGGCCGCGGGAAGACGAACAACATGCCCTCGGTTTCGGCGACGTTCGTGCGGTACATCATCCCGGTGGCCACCTCGACGGTGCGCCGGGCGACCTCGGCGGTGATCTCCTCGCTGCCCAGCCAGAGCTTGAGCGTGGGCAGTTTCGGCTGGGCGTGGCTGAGGTAGATTTGCGGCGCGTCGTTGGTCGCAGCCGGCTTGTTCGCCGCCGAATCGGCCTGCCGTTGGCAGCCGATCAAGGCCAGTGCGCCAGCGACCAGTAACACCGTCGAAAAAAGCCGTTTCATGCGGCGTTCACTTAGCCCGAAGCGGTGTGGGTTGTCCAACGCAACGTGTGCAAACGCTCGGCTGCGACGAAACTACCTGCGGCCGGGGCCGCCTGGTGTGTTCGAGTGTGGTCTGGTGGCGGTGGCCCGGGCCTTGATCCAGGCGTGCCACTGGACCTTGAAGATCGCGAGCCCGCCGGGCCAGTGCTGGTCGAGGTAATCGACGAACGCGCCGTTCAGGTCTTCGGCGTCGTCCATCGGCCGCGAATCCAGCCAGGCCACGAGGAAGCGGAAGGCCGCGGGCTGGGCGGAAAAGAAATAGAACAGCGAGTAACTGGCGGTGTAGGCGCAACTGCGGTCACCGCCAAACAGGCGATCCCATTCGGCGTAGCTGGGCGCCGCGAGAAACGTGCGCAACGGCGGCAGCTCGCCTTTCTCCAAAAGCGTGGCCAACGTTCGCCAGCGTTGCGATTCGTCCTGGCGGCGGAACTTGAAACGCGCGGCCGCGGGCGTGCCAAGCAACTCGGCGCTGCCTTCGTTGAACCACAGCGGCGTGCGGCCGACGAACGCGGCGGTGACGGCGTGCGCCGATTCGTGCAGCAGCACTGCCAGCAGTTCGTTCGTGCGCTGCTCGCGCCAGGTCTCGACCCGGGTGTCCACAGAGATGAGCCGGCGCGTGGGCTGCAACTGCCAGCGCTGCTCCGTCTGGGTGAAGCCCGCGACGCCCTCGTACGCATTCCCCGTGGCCTTGGCCCGGACGCGGTATTGCTCCCGGTCGAGGTGGATGTGGTACGCGATCTCGAAATCCGGCGCGGGCAACCGTTGGAACAGTGCCCGGTCCGCCAGCACCAGCCGCGACAATTCCGCGGTGACCGTCTGCACGACGTTGGTGGGGAGCGGGCAGCCCTCACCCTCAAACCGCACCTCCATCGCGGCCAACGACGGCCCCAGCAGGTTCAGCCCGAGAATCGCGGCCAAGGCCCGTTTCATGCGGGTCCAATTAGCCGCAGGCGGCGGAGGTTGTCCAACCGAAGTTGTGCGGGCTCGATCCCGTTCACGCCGGGTCGAGCGAGGGGATGCGCTGGCGCTCGCCTTGCTTCAGCGCGGATTGGTGGGCGACAATGCCGGGCACGGTGTAGGCCAGGGCTTCGTACACGTCCACCGCCGGCTTGCGCTGGTGCGCCACCGCCTCCACGAACTCGTTCGTGAGGAACGTATGCGAGCCTTCGTGGCCGCTGTTGTGGCGCAGTGGTTCGGGCAGGAGGTCGGTTTTCCACCACTCAGGCTGCTGGTAGCGTTCGAAGGCCGGTGCCTTGCGCTCGAAGCCGGCGTCGTCTTTCTCGATTTGTTCGCTGGACCGGACGATCACCGGGCCGAGGCCGTTCGGGTGCGGCGCGTAGAAGCTCATTTTGTCGCCGATCCATTGGGCGCGCTCGGTGCCGCGGTGCGCGCCTTTCCACCAGATGTTCACGCGGAAGGTATTCCCGCGACTGGTGCGGAAGAACGCCGACTCGTTCCAGAACGGATTGCCGTAGGCATTGTCCTTGAGGATCGGGCTGTCGTCGCCCCAGCCCTGACAGGACACTTCGGCAAGCCGCTCGCCGGTGACACTGATGAGCTGCGACGTGCAATGCGTCGGGTAGTGCATGGGCGCGACGCCGTACCGCCAGGTGCGTTGGCCTTCGAAGTAGTAAAGCACTTCCAGGCCGGGATGCTGGTACTCGGCCTCGCAGTAAAACAGGCTGCCGAACTTGCCGGCCCGCCAGAATTTCCGCGCCGAGATCGTGGACTGCTGGTAATGGCCGGTCTCGGCCATCATGTAAATCAGGCCGTGCTGCTTGACCGTGGCCAGCAGCAGTTCCGCTTCGTCCAGCGTCGCCCAGGCGGCGGGCACGGCGGAAATGACGTGTTTGCCGCGCGCCATGCACTCGACGGTGTGCCGGACGTGGTTCGGCCCTTCGGTGAACAGCGCCACCGCGTCCACCTTCGGATCCTTCACCAGTTCAGAAAGCGAGTTGTAGGCGGTGGGACAGCGGTAAACCGCCTGCAGCTTCTGCCGGCGGTCCGGGCGGAGATCGCTCACGGCCACGACTTCGCAGTCCGGGTGTTCATGCCATTGGAAATCGGTGCCGAAGCCGCCGCCGACCACGCCCATCCGGACCTTCCGCGGCGCGGTGTCGGCGGGAAACAAGCGCGGTACCGCCAGCGCGCCCGCGGCAACACTGGCGCTTTGGATGAAGCGGCGGCGGGAGAGAAATACGCGTTGGCAGTTGAATTGTGCGGAACCGGTGGTCGGTACGATTGGAGGCCTCGACTGGATTTTCATGGGCGAATGGAGTTGGCGGCGATCGATCTGCGTCGGGAACCGACTTCACTCAAAAGACTGGCGGGCCGGAAAGCAAGCGGGTTCTGACGACGACTTTCGTCGAGCGCCAGAACCCGCGCGACCTTCCGAACGGAAGGTGATGCTTGTTGCCGGATCTCGCCGGACCCCAGCCACGCAAGGCGGCCGGGGTCCGGGAATCGGTCCGCCGAGGCTACTTCCGGAGGCGGTAGAATTTACCGCTGCCCGCCGGGGTGACTTGATACGGGCTGGTGGCGCCGGTCTCGTCGGTCCACGGCCCGGTGATGGCGTCTGCCGATTGCAGCGTCGCGCCGCTCTCCCAAGACACGACCGCCTT
>JAKCAB010000134.1 GCA_021839785.1 bacterium
GCGTTGAGCCATGATTTTGGGAGCGCACACCTGTTCACGACCGAGGCCGAGTGGGAACTCCAACTTCCGGGCAGTGGCGAACCGCGGCTGGTGAAACGCCCGGCCCGTCACGGCGCTCCGGCGACGACCGCGCACGACCGCGCCAAGGCGCGCCTCATCGATCCCGCCGCTCCGTGGCTGCGCGGGTTGGGCGTGACCAACCCCGGCGGTCGTGTGCGCGAAGGCATGGCTGCGAAATTTCGCCAGATCGACAAATTCGTCGAGATCCTCCAGCACAGTCTGGCCAATCTGTCGCCGCGACCGGACCGCGCCTTGACGCTGGTGGACATGGGGTGTGGCAAAGGCTACCTGACCTTCGCGGCTTTCGACTGGTTGCGCCGTGCTGGTTGGCAACCGCTGGAGGTTCGCGGCGTCGAGGCGCGCGGAGACTTGGTCGAACTCTGCAACCGCGTGGCGACGTCGGAGGACTTCGGCGGCCTGCGGTTCGAACCCGGCACCATCGCCAGCACCGGTTTGGAGCGCGTGGACGTGCTGGTGGCTTTGCACGCGTGTGACACGGCGACGGACGACGCCATCGCCAAAGGCATCCAGGCCGGGGCCTCGCTCATTCTGGTGGCGCCGTGCTGTCACAAAGAGTTGCGGCCGCAACTGCGCCCCCCGCCGCCGCTCAGCGGCGCGCTCAAACACGGAATTCTGCGCGAGCGGCAGGCTGAGTTTGTCACCGACGCGTTGCGGGCCGCGCTGCTCGAATGGGCCGGCTACGAAGCCAAGGTCTTCGAGTTCATCGCCACAGAACACACGGCGAAGAACCTGATGATCGCGGCGGCGAAGCGCGGGGAGCCGGGCGACCGCGAGGCGTTGGCCGTGAAAGTGTGCGCGCTGGCGGGCTTCTACGGCATTCGATCACAGCGGTTGGCGCAGCAACTGGGTTTCGAGTTGGCCGGCCGGTCCGGCGCGGCCAGCGAGGGGTAATAGCCGCCCTGGCGCGGGCGCTTTTGCGGCACAGGGAATGCTGTTTTTAGAGGCATGAACGCTGAGATCGTCAAAGTTCGAACCAAAGCGGAATTGCTGCTGGCCTTCGCCCGGAGGCACCGGCGCCCGGCGGTTTCGGCCGGCGCCGTTCGCGGGCGTGCCGGCGCCAATCCGCCGGCGGCCGCCAAGGCGCCAGGTCAGTCCACGCCCGGCTGAGTTGCCGCGAGCCGGTTTGCTGGAGGCTACCATGCGACTCGTAACCGCCATCTGTCTGGCGCTGGTCGGTGCGGCGTGGCCGTTTGCCGGCCATGCTGCCGACACGCCTTGGCGGGCGTTCGCTGATGGGCGATTCGCGTGGAAGGCGTCGGGACCGCTGATCGATCCCGGTCCGGTCCGCACCGCGGCGGACCCGCACGTCGCACTCAAAGACCCGAGCGTGGTGTTCCACGACGGGCAGTGGCACTTGTTCGCCACGCGGCGCCAGAAGTCCGGCCAGGTCGGGATTGACTACCTGGCGTTCCGCGACTGGTCGGAGGCCAACGCGGCGCCCCGGCACGACCTCGCCTTGCACAACCAGTATTACTGCGCGCCGCAAGTCTTCTTCTTCACGCCGCAACAACGGTGGTACTTGATCTACCAGCTCGCGGACAGCAATCGAATGCCGGCGTTCGGCCCGTTCTTCTCGACCACCACCAACCTCGCGGACCCGCATTCGTGGAGCCGCCCGGCACCGATGGTGACGAACGCGCCGGCCAAGCCCAAGTGGCTGGATTTTTGGGTGATTTGCGATGAGGCAAACGCCCACCTGTTTTACACCTCGCTGGACGGGCACATGTGGCGGCGGGACGCACGGAAAAGCGATTTCCCGCTCGGCTGGTCGGAGCCACGGTTGGCGCTCGAAGGCGACATCTTCGAGGCTTCGCACACTTACAAACTGAAAGGCCTCGACCGCTTCCTGACGATCATCGAAGCCCAAGGTGGCGGGCGGCGTTACTACAAGGCTTACCTGGCAGACCGGCTCGACGGGCCGTGGCGAGGTTTGGCGGACACAGCGGAAAGGCCCTTTGCCGCCGCGGCGAATGTCGCGCAGGACACCGCGTGGACGGCGAACATCAGCCACGGGGAATTGTTGCGCGCCGGGGTGGATGAGTTCATGGAGGTCGATCCCGCCAACGTGCGGTTCTTGTTTCAAGGGGCGAGCGACGCCGAATATCGAGGGCCGGGCTACGGCGGCATTCCCTGGCGGCTCGGTTTGCTGGAAATGCAGCGCTGAGCGAAGCTCCGCCGCGAGACCGATCCCGCCGTACAACTCACAGCCGGCCCACCTCGTCCAGGATTTCGCCGTTCGCCGCGCGGAGCGTCACTTGCAAGGCCAAGCGGCCATCGGCGTGGGTCGAGCAACTCAAGCACGGATCGTACGCGCGGATGCCGGCTTCGACGCGGTTGAGCAGCGGCTCGGGGATGTCCGGCCCCTGGATGTAATGGCGCGCGATCTGGGTGATCGTGCGGTTCATCGCCAGGTTGTTCTGTCCGGTGGCGATGATCATGTTGACCCGCTTGACCAGGCCGTTGTCGTCCACTTCGTAATCGTGGAAGAGCGTGCCGCGCGGCGCTTCGCTGGCCCCGACGCCTTGGAGTTTGTTGATGCCGGCGTCGGCGCGGAGGCGCTCGGAGAGGATGTCCGGTTCGGCCAGCAGTTTTTCGATGTGCTCCAGCGACCCGAGGATTTCAATCAACCGCGCGTAATGGTACAGGAACGACGACGTGACGGCGCCCCAGCCCAGAGCCTTGAACTTAACCAGTTCGTCGTCGGCCAGCGGCGTGCCGATGCGCCGGCAGATGTTCAACCGCGCCAGCGGACCGACACGGTACATCCCCGCCGGGTAACCCATCGGGCGGTAGTACGGCGACTTCAGATACGACGAAGGTTCGACCGACTCGCCGATGTACTCTGCGTAGCGTTCCGGGTCGAT
>JAKCAB010000073.1 GCA_021839785.1 bacterium
CCAAAGCTGGCCGTACGGCTCGCGCAGATTGTCGTGGTCCGCGGGCACCGCCCACGCACACGGCGACAAGATCACCTGCGCCCCCATCAACCCAAGGGTGCGGCTCACGACCTCGCCACGGGCAAATGCGTCGGCGCATATCATCAACCCCAGCGTGCCCAACGGGGTCTGGGCGATGCCCAACCGATCGCCGGTCGCGTAAAACTCCCGGCCAATCTCCAGTTCGTTGAGTTTCCGGTGGTGCAGAATCACCTCGCCAGCCGGAGCGATCAACACGGCCGCATTGAAGACCCGGTCAGCCGCGCGCTCGACCAAACCGGCGCAGACGTAAACGCCGTGCCGCCGCGCCGCGTCGCGAAGCTGCCGACACGGTTCACCGTCCGGAATTGGCTCCGCCGCAATCTTCGCGGCCGGGTGGGTCCAGCCGAGGTCCAAGGCTTCCGGCAACAGCACCACCTGCGCACCGGCTTGGGCCGCTTCGGCGATGCGCTCTACCGCGCGGGCCAGGTTGCGGGTCGGTGCGCCACCTTCGACGCGCATTTGAACCATGCCGAGGCGGAAGTTCATGGCAAAACCCGCGTCGGCAAATCTGGCACGGGGCGAATGCCAAACACGCCGTGCCAGTACGTCCAAGAGCGGGCGTCGAAAACTCCGGCGGGCGGATGCCGCAGCGCTTCGCGAAACCACCGGTCCCCCAGCAACCGGCGCGTAATCTGGACGTCCGACCAAGTGCCCACCGTCATGACCTGCGCCGCGAATCGCACCGGGTCGGCGAGCGTTTCCTCCGCTGGTTTCCACCAGCACACGCGTCGCGCCACCTCCGCCAGTTCAGGCGCAGCAACGGGATGGTCCGCAGGCACGAGCCCAGTTTGCTCCGCTCCGCCACAAGCGGCAAGCCAACCCGCGGGCACCGCCGACGCTCACTTCGTCATCGGCTGCATCGTCAACGGATCGCGCAGCGGCACGTCCACCAGTTTGCCGCCCGCCAAGTCGGTCAATTTCACCGGATGGCTCGGGTAGCCCAGCAGGATTTGATCCTTCTGGCCGACGACCAGGATGGCTACGCGGTCAGGCGTCAGATGCTCCTTCGCCACGCGCAGCACATCGTCCTTGGTCACGGCCGCCACTTTGTCGCGGTAGGTTTTCCAGTAAGTCGGATTCTTGGCGAAGCGGCCGGTGAATTCGTCATCGGCGAAGCGTGCGGCCACCTGCGCTTTCGTCGCAAACGCACGCGGGAAGGTGTCGATCAACGACCGCTTTTCGGTCTCGAGTTCCTCGTCCGTGACCGGTTCGGTGGCGATGCGTTTCATCTCTTCCAGCACGATCGACGTGGCGTAAGCCACGGTGCGGGACTTGGACTGAAACCCCGCCTCGAACGGTTGCGGGTAATAGACGCCACCTTGGAACGACGAGTACGCCGAGTAGGCAAGGCCCTCGTCGGACCGGACGCGGTTCATGATCCGCGAGGTGAAGCCGCCGCCGCCGAGGATGCGGTTCATCACCGCGATGGCGAAGTATTCCGGGTCGTCGCGCAACACGCCGGGCAGCATTACCGTGACGCGGCCCTGGTTGACGTCTTTGTCCACGAGATACACCGCCGGCGCGGCAAAGGTCGTGTTGGTGGGGATCGCGGGCGACTTCTCGCCTTGGAACGGCCGGTCCGCAAAAAGCGTTTCCAGCTTGGCCACCATCGCCTCGCGGTCAAAATCGCCGCTGACAGCCACAACGAAATTGGCCGGGTGAAACCACTGGTGGTGAAACGCCCGCAGGTCATCGCGCGTGATGCCCCCGACCGACGCCGCGGTCGGGTAACGGTTCGCCCAGAACTTCTCGCCGAAAGCGAGGAAGCCTTGCTCGCGCTCCTCGATGTCGGCCGAGTCGTCGTTGCGCTGCTTCATCGCCTGCAACAACTGCTCTTGGTGGAGCTTGATCTTGTCCGCCTGGAAACGCGGTTTCGTCAGGACTTCCCGCAGGATGTCGAGGCCGGTGTCGAGGTCTTTCGCGAGCAGGTTGAGGCTCACGCTGCCCTGGGTCTCGCCGATGCCCGAGTTGAGCTGGGCGGCCAGGAAATCCAACTTTTCTTCCAGTTCCTCCGCGGTCATCGACTCGGTGCCGCCGCGCGCGAGCAAGTAACCCGCGAGTTCGGACACGCCCACCTTGTCGGCCGGTTCGACGTACTGGCCGGTGCGCACGTAGAGGGCGAGGTTGATGAGTGGCAGTTCGTGGTCCGGCACCACGTAGGCGACCGGGCCGGCCTTCAACTCGACCCGGTAATCCGCCGGGTTCGGCGGCTCATAGACGAGCGGCGGGAAGTGGAGCTTCTCCGGGCGGTCTGGAATGGCCGCCGTGTCGGTCGCGGCTGCAAAGGCAGCGAGGCCGAGTGTGGAAACGAGGCTCGAAAGAGCCAGCGAGCGCAAAGTAAAAGTGTGCATGGCAGTGCGGGGAAATCAGTTCTTGGGAGCCTTTTCCAGTTCGGCGATGCGCTCCAGGAGCTTTTTCTTCAAAACTTCGATCATGGGTTTCGCCTCGGCGGGGGCCTGCGCGGCGTGTTGTTCCATGCTGGCCAGGCCGGCGCGGAGTTTCTCGACATCCGTGGCGGTCTTCAACCGTTCGAGCTGCGGTTTGAGCTGGGCCTTCTGCTCGGCGCTCAGCCCGGCGAGCAGCGGGTCTTCGGGTTCCGTGGATGCCTTGCGCAGGTAAATCGCGACCGCCCGGTTTTCCTTGGTAAAATAGGTCTTGGCCACCCGCTGGACGTCCTCGGCGGTCACGGCCTGGATTTTCTTGCCCGCCTCGTTGATCTCGTGCCAGTCACCGAAGCCGTCGTTGAAAATGAGCTGGAACAAAATGGCCGAGTTCGAGCTCAGCTTGCGGTACTCGGCGGCGGCGAAATTGTTCTTCACCTTCTGGAGTTCTTCCGCCGGCACCGGCGTTTCCTTGGGCTT
>JAKCAB010000439.1 GCA_021839785.1 bacterium
AGCTATTTTTTTGCACGGCACCCGCGTGCCCGCGCCGTCTCTGGGCGGGGGCGGGCGAGCGGCGGCGACGGACTGCCGAACTCCAGTTCGCGTCGCCGCCGGTCGCCACGCGTAACGGACTCGCCCCACCCCCGCCCAGAGGCGCGCCGGTGACGTCCCAAAATCCGTCAGGAAAAACTCTTGCGAAAATCCGGAATCTTTCTAAAAGCACCCACAGATTGTGCTATAGACCCGCAAATAAGAAGTCAAGTTTCTGGGCATAGCTCATTGAGGCTAAGAGCATGTCGGTCACATCTTTGTCTGATTGTGAAAGGGTTTTTGCGATGCAGTCAGCGATCCGCGATTCCAACTCATTGAATGCAATGACCACACGACCAATCCAAAGCGCAAGACGCCTTCGTTTGCCCGCGCTAAGGCGATTGTCTCGTTTAACAGACGAACGGACTATTTTTTGCAGAGCCTCTTCGGGAATCGTCATAGCCTCTTCGTTTGTAGGTCAATTCTCCGCCGAGTGCAAGCCACCTGTGCCCGCGCGGAAGGCGATCCCGCTGAAGCGGGACTCGGGATTCTCCGGTGGGGCGGTGGCGCAGTTCCACAGGCAGGCGCCGCAGTGAACGCATTTCTCGCGGTCGAAGTTCGGCACGCCGTTTTCGCCGGGCGTGATGGCCTGGCCGGAACAGACTTCGACGCACAGCTTCGTGCCGCAACGCTGGCATTGGTTCGGAAACACAAACGCGACGTGATCGGCGTAGCCGGGCGGCGCTTGCACCTTGCCGCCGAGCAGGAGCGCGTCCTGGTGCGAGACGAGCAATTGGCCGTCGTAGGGAATCGCCGGCCAACCCGCGCGTTCCATGAGGGCGGCGTGCGCGGAAACGCCGCGGGCGTAGCACTCGTCGCGAATCGCGCGCACTTCGCCGGGGGGGATGCGGCCGCGAAAATAATCTTCAAGCGACGGAATGCGTTCCCACGGGCGCAGCGGTTTGCCGGGCAACACAAGGCGTCCACCGCTCAAGCCGGCCAGCGCCATGCCGATCATGCCGGTGACGACGCCATGTTGGAAACCGTCGCGGGATTTTTCGGCGACGCGGGCTTCCTGTTCCACCCAACTGGCGCGGCGGCGTTGGACGTAAGTGGCTTCAAGATTTTCCTTCGTGAACGGCTTCTTCGCTTTGAGCAATTCGAGCACGGCTTCGGCGAGTTGCGCGCCGGTGGCCCACGCTTCGTCCACGCCCGAACCGGTGAGAACGTTGGTGCTGCCGCTGCCTTCGCCGATGCGCGCGTAGCCGTCGCCGACGAGATGCGGCTCGCCGCGCCGGCCGGATTCGCCGAGCGTCTTCGCGCCCCAGGAGCGGAGCTTGCCGCCCTTGAGGTAGCGCCAGAGATACGGGTGCAGCATCCAATGCTGCAGATAGCGGTAGGCCGTGCGCACCGGGCTGTCGAACCACGACGGCACGAAGATGCCGAGCGACGCCACACGGTCAGGATGCACGTACAGGAAGCCGAAAATCTCCGGCTCGGGATACCCGAACGTGTGCAGCACCGTGCCGGGTTTGAGCGACGTGTCGGCGGGTAAATCCACCACGAACTTCATGCCCACGGCCCAGTCGCGGGTGTGATGACCTTCCGGGAGGCCGAAATGCGCGTCGAGCTGCTGGCCGATCGGGCCGACCGGACCGTCGCCCACGACCGTCAGCGCCGCGCGGACGTCCATTCCCGGCAGGAAGCTGTCGCCGGGTTGCCCCTGTTTGTCCACGCCCTGGTCGAGCAGGCGGACGCCGATTAGCCGGTTGTCCTCGATGAGCGCCTGCGCCACCGGCGTGCCCGGCCAAATCTGCACCGTGCCCGTGCCTTGAACCTGCGCGCCCACCCATTGCATGAACTGGCCCAGCGACAGCACCATGCCACCGGTTTTGTGGAGGAACGCGGGCGTCCAGGGCAGGCGCAAAGCGTGGTGCTCGGCCGGGAGCAACCCGATGAACATGCCGATGAACGCGTCGGCCGCCTTGAGCGCGGCGGAGCGCCGGCTCGCGTTGTGCGGATCGAGCAGGTAGAGCACGGTCTCTTCGCCGACCGGCGCGGCCATGGGAATCCCGGCGTTGGCCAGGTCCGGAAAACTTTCACGCAAGGCCCGCGCCCGCGTCACCACGCCGGACACGCCGAAGCCGAGATCGTCCGCGCGCTCGTAGCACAACACCTGCGGCGGCATCCCGGGCATCGCGGTGCTGTCGCAGACCGGCGTGCCATCGGCGTTCACGAGTTGCCGCGACAGCGTGGTCAGGAAACCGGCCGTCGCCGGACCGAAACCGACGCAGACGATGTCCACGTCCATGCGCTGGCGCTCGATGGTTTGTTCAGCGTTCATGCAGAGAACCGGGCGGCCTGCCGTGCGCCGCGGTTGGGCGAAAGAGGGAAGCCCAGCCACCCGCGCCCGCGCCGTTGCTCAACCAGCCGTTCGCCGCCTCAATTGACGGAGCGGGCCACGGGCAAAAGCGGCAAGTTTGAACCGACGCTAACGAACGGCGGCGGCATGTCAATGCAGGCCGGCACCGGATGGTGTCGCGGGTTGGTGGTGGCGGTGCCGCCGCCGCGACGCAGCCACCCATTTGCAGTCAGGACAATGTCCGGCGCTGCTGCTGGTGCGCGTGCGGATCCCGGTGCCAGCGCCGCCAGCGCGCGGGCCGCGCCCGTCGTTGTCTGCATGCGGCGGCGTGCCCCAGGCGTGCGAGCCGAACAGTCAGGTTGCTCAGGTTGAAACTCCGCAACCAGTCGTTGCGTCGCGACTTCAAACAGGGAGCGTTTTCATGGCATGTTTCTACCACAAAGCATGGAAGACCGGAAACACACGTTCACGACCTTCTTTCGCGAATCGCCGCCAGGATATCCGCCACCACCTCCGCCCTGGGCTTTACGCCTTGCTGGCCCTGGCCGTGGATGCGGAGGG
>JAKCAB010000267.1 GCA_021839785.1 bacterium
GCCCGACTCGGCGGGCGGGCGGACACCCACGTCACCGGCCTCGCTGCGGGCGAAGGCAAGGTCACGGTGAACCGCTGGTACTACCGTCAGCGCATGGAAGCCGCCTTCACGCGCGCGCAGCGGCCGTGGTTCATCGTCCTTGACCCTGGGACCCAGCCGGCCTGGCAGGGTGCGCCCGGCCAGGCCGCCGTCGAGACCGTGGCCGTCACTCTGCCCGACTCCGCGAAGCGCACGACCGTCGCGGGTTTTCGCGAACCCGCGGCCGACGCCCAAACCATCCGCCCCGACGCGGCGCTGCTGTTCGTCGCCGGCGCGGGCTGGACCAAGAAACAGGCTGACGGCCAGACGCATGTGCCGGACGCCGAGAAGCTGATTCGCGAGTTCCTCCAACTCACCCGCGCCTCGCTGGGCAGCAGCAAATCGCTTGTCGATCTCGGCGGCGAAGGCCAGGCCGTGCTGTCGTTTCTCTCGCATCTGAACCAGATTGGCCAGACCGGCGCCACGCCGCGGCATCCCAGGGGGCTTTCCGCCTGCTGCCACGGCGAGGAACCGCACACGGTCGGCTGGCGGTTCGTGAACGAGCGCCGCGCCATCAGCCTCGACCCCAACTGCGGCTGGGCGCGCGGCAAGGCGGACGTGCTTTACGTTGCCGATGCGTTCGCCGTCATGGCCAAGGTGAACGAACTCCTCAAGTCGGCCGCTGGCGCGTGACTCAAATTACTTTGTCGCCAAACCTGACGCACCGGCACGGAAGGTTTCGCAGCACTCAGTGCTCTTGGATGCTGTGCCGGGGGGCACTCAAAGCTCTGGACGCACAACGCGTCCAGCACGCCTGGACGCCGGGTTCAGCGAAGTGGTGCGGGTCGCCCTCACCGCCCGCCGGCAGCAGAAGCTCCGGGAGACCCTCCATCAAGCCCTCGGCCCGGAGGCGTCGCGCGTGCGCGTGGTTTTGCCCGACGAGTTGCTCGCCGCACTCGCCGACTGGGCGCTCCAAGACCTCGCCGGCGGGCGGACGGAACGCGGGAAGCGCGGCAAACGCCAGGTCCGCATCACGCGATCCTCGCTACCGGACGAGGAACGTACCCACCGTGAGGAGTCGCTCCTGGCCCAACTCGCCGCGACCATGAAGCGCAAGCCCTAGCCGCGCCTCGCCTCCGCTTCGGGGGCCCCGTGCTCCGGGAGCGCCGGGGCGGGAGCCGGGGCTGAGCCCATGAGCTGGCGCTGGCTGGTGAGCCGGGAGTTGGACGGTCATGGCCCGGAGGTGATCTGGCGGATCGGGCACCAGCGCTGGGGCGTGGCGAACCCTGCGGGCAACGAACTGACGCCGCATTATCACCTCACGCATGGTCCGCCTCACGAGCCGGTGGCGATCCTGGCGTGGCTGCTGATCCGGGTGCCGGGGTTCAATCTGTTTGAGCGGTTTGTCCGGCGGCACGGCAAGCTCGGGCGGCCGGGACGCATCACCTTGCAGGCGGTGGCGCGGCCACTGGATCGCGCCGTGGAGGCGGTGGCCGAACTCCCGCCGTTGTGGAGCGGAGGAGGGCTTGGGGCCGCGGTTCTTTGACGATGCCAAACCGGTTTCGGGGCGATCACGGAAGCAGTGTCGTTTGCGCCCGTGCCGACGCGGCTCGCAACACAGGAAAGACCACGGCTGCGCCAGGCGAAAACCAATCCGCCAATCGCCCGGGCCAGAATCCACACCACCTTGCGGAATCCCTGACGGGACCACAGCGGCCTTGTCAGCGTTCCAGCACCTCCCTAAGCTGACCCCGCATTTGACACCGACTATGAAGAAAGCGTCCCAATCCCTCGAATTTTTCCCCGACGTTCCCGTCATCCCGTACGAAGGTCCGGATTCCAGGAATCCGCTGGCCTTCAAGTGGTACAACCCCGACGAAATCGTCGAGGGCAAGACCATGAAGGAGCACTTGCGCTTCTCGGTGGTGTATTGGCACACGATCCGCGGCATCGGCGCCGACATGTTCAGCATGACCCGGGCCTGGCAACGCCCGTGGGAGGACGGCACGGATTCGCTGGACATGGCGTTGAAGCGCGCGGGCGTGCTGTTCGAGTTCTGCCAGAAACTGGGCGCACCGTTTTACGCTTTCCATGACCGGGACGTGGCGCCGGAAGGCCGGACCCTTACGGAGACGAACCGGAACCTCGACCGCGTGGTCAAGAAACTGAAGAAGTACCAGGAAGACACGGGCGTCGGCCTGCTTTGGGGCACCGCGTGTCTGTTCGTGCATCCGCGGTACATGCACGGCGCGGCCACGAGCTGCAACGCCGACGTGTTCGCCCACGCCGCGGCGCAGGTGAAGAAAGCCATCGAGGTCACCCACGAACTGGACGGCGCGGGTTACGTCTTCTGGGGCGGTCGCGAAGGGTATTCGACGCTGCTCAACACCGACATGAAGCGCGAGCTGGATCACCTGGGCGCCTTTCTGCACATGGCCGTGGATTGGAAGAAAGAGCTCGGCTTCAAAGGCCAGTTTTACATCGAGCCGAAGCCCAAGGAACCGACGAAGCACCAGTACGACTCGGACGCCGCCGCCTGCCTGAATTTCCTCCGGCAATACGATTTGTTGGACCACCTCAAGCTGAACCTCGAGACGAACCACGCCACCCTGGCCGGCCACACCATGCAGCACGACCTCGAAGTGGCTGGGGCCGCCGGCGCGCTGGGCAGCATCGACGCCAACACCGGTGACCTCCTACTCGGCTGGGACACCGACCAATTCCCGACCGACATTTACCTGACCACCCAGATCATGCTGACCGTGCTCAAGTACGGCGGGTTCACGACCGGCGGCACGAACTTCGACGCCAAGTGCCGTCGCGAAAGCTTCGAGCCGGTGGACCTCTTCCACGCACATATCGGTGGCATGGACGCTTTCGCCCGCGGCCTGAAAATCGCCGCGAAGATCCGCGCCGACGGCCGCCTGGCTGATTTCGTGAAGAACCGCTACGCCTCGTGGGACACCGGCATTGGCAAAGACATCGAGAAGGGCAAGGTCGGCCTTGCCGAACTGGAGAAGCACGCGCTGAAACTGGGCGAGGTGAAGACGAACCAGAGCGGCCGTCAGGAGTTCCTCGAAAACCTCATCAACGAATTCATCTAAGCCGCCGCCAGCGGCTGGATCGGTGTGCCGGGCGGGCGGCGGTGCCCTCGCCCGGCGTTTGCTTTCAAAATCTCCCCGGCCCGCTCAGGCTGCCAGCTCGACGAAATTCCGCAGTATCCGCAGGCCAACCGCCTGGCTCTTTTCAGGGTGGAATTGCGTCGCGAACACGTTGTCGCGCCAGATCGCGGAGGCGAAGACATCGCCGTAATCGGTGCGCGTGGCGACGATGGATTCATCCGCCGGCTGCGGGTAAAAGCTGTGGACGAAATAGACGTAGCTGCCGTCCACGACATCGCGAAGCAGCGGGCAGTCCGGGCGCACGATCTGGAGCTGGTTCCAGCCGATCTGCGGAATCTTCAGTCCGTGGCTCGCCGAGAAACGCACCACCCGGCCGACGAACACGCCCAGGCCGGCGGCGCAACTGTTGAACTCCTCGCTGCGCTCGAACAACGCCTGGTAGCCGACGCAGATGCCCAGAAACGGCTTCCCGGTTTGAATGAAGTCCTTGCAGGCGCCGATCAACTCCTGCCGGCGCAGCGCGTTCAGGCAGTCGTCAAACGCCCCCACGCCGGGCAGCACCACCGCCCGCATGTCCCGCAAGCCCTCGGGCCGGGTCACCAAGGTCACCTCGGCGCCCAGGTGGCGAAGCGCCTTGTGGACGCTCCGCAGGTTGCCGGCTCCGTAATCGATCAGCGCGATCACGCGGGCAGCATAAAGACCTGCCGGCCGGATTCAACCTGGCAAAGCGGCTGGCGGTTGAGCGGTTCGCGACGCCGGACGCGCAACTTCGGTGAACGACTGGCCGGACCACCTGGTACAGAAAATGTCGCAATTGCGACATTATTTGTACCATGTGGAAAAACGGTGAGCCCGCATCTCCAACCCCCGCCCCTGCGGGCCGTGCCGTTGGCGTGGCCCCGGCGGCTGTGATCGCGCCGCGCTGAATCTGCTTTTCCCCCGCGCGCGCGGTCGCCATCCTGCCGGCCAGCTTTATGAGTTCGGCACCCAGCTCCGCTCCAGCGGGCAAGAAACACCGGCCTTGCCCGGCCTTGCAGGCGACCATCAGCGCTGCGAACTGCGGCAGCCAGCGCGGCAGCCGGTTGAACTGCCCGGCGGACTGCCCGTTTTTCCCTTTCGGCACGGCCGCTTACGATCTGTGGCTGAAGGTGGACGCCGGTTGGCTGAAGAAGGCGCTCGACCACGTCCTCACCGTGCGCGGACGACCAGCATTCGAAGCCGCCGTGAAAGCGCACCAGGTTCCGCTGGCGGATCGGAATTTCGAACTCGAATCCGCCGTCAGCCGCGGCTTGCATCACCTGCTCTTCCGCGAACCCGGACCCGACGGCAGGACGGTGGCGGAGGCTTGGGAGGCGGCGGGCTGGGCCGGCCTGAACAACGACGAGCGCGTGATGATGCGGTATCGCCGCACAGCTCAGCCCACGGTGGTGGAAGTCACGCGGGTGCTCGACGACCAGGCCCTGCCGTGTGTGGATTTGCTGGCACCCGACCGGCCCGCGTTCCCGGTGTTCGATCGCGCCGCGGCCACCCAGACGGTGCGGTTCAGCCGGTTGCTGACGTGGCTGACCGACTACCCGAATTTCGCCCGCCTCGGACTGCCGGCCATCCAAATTCCGCCGCATCTCTGGCCCGCGTGGCAGGAGTGTTTCCAGCGCGAGCTGGCCGAAACCACGGCGGCCAAACCCGACACGAACGCCAAATCGTTCCTGGCCGCGCACTGGAAGCGCTTCACCGAACTGGTGGGCGAGCTGGCCACCCAACACCGCGAGCGCATGGTGGAGAACCTGGACCTTAACCAATGCCTGGCGAGCTACCGGTTGACCGCGCCGGTGACGGAGGTGGAGGCCGCGATCCGCGCCAAACCGGATTTCCGTGACGGCGAGGCGCGTGAAGAAGGCAACTTCGCCAAGCCGCTCGCCTTCTTCGATTGGCTGCGCCTGGGTGAGTCGGCGGCGCTCGAAAAGGAGTTGGGCGGCAGCGTGCACTTGGACGCCTCGGTGGACGGCGTGGGCACGGTGGGCAGCCTGCGACTTTACCCGGAGCACCTCGTGGTCGAGACGTTCTCGAAACGCAAACACGCCTTCGCCCGCCGCATGCTGGAACAGTATTTTGGCACGCTGGCGAAATTCGAGGAAGAGTCGGTGCTCGATCTGGCCCAGGTGGTCGAACAACGGTCGCGCCAGACGCAGTTGGTGGCGGCTGCGCGCTCGGCAGTCTTCGACGGCACGGTGCCGCCTTCGGATTCGCTGGCCCCCGCGCCCGAGCCGGCCGAGTCACTCGGAGACGCGCAGCGAGTCCACGAACAACACTACCAGCGGTTCCTGGACGCGGCACTGTCGGAGCTCGACGGCAAGACGCCCCGCGCGGCCGCGACCGACCCGGCCTTGCGCCCGCGTCTGACCGGGTTGCTGAAAACCCACGTGCACAACCTGGAGTTGCACAACCGGCGGGAGGGCACGGCGCTGTCGCTCGACAGTGTGCTTGACGAACTGGGTTTCCCCGAATTGAAGTAGCGACTCGTTCCCCCTTGAGAAACGCAATAATCGACACCAGACCATGAAGACGGATCGAATCCTCGCCTGGGTTGCCCTGACGGGTGGAGTGCTCGCGACCGGGTGCATCTCGCACCGCGAAACGGTCTATCGCGACGAGCCGCGAATGAAGGTCGAGTTCGAGAACGACACCGCGGGGCGGATCTTTTACGAAGCGCTGAGCAAGTCGGCGGGCCGGTTCAAACGCAGCGAGAGCGCGACCGAAGTCAGTCTCCCGATCATTTTCGAGCACAAGCAGCGCACCGTCAGCGGCGAAAACGCCGCCTTCAACGACGCCGTGCGCCGCTGCGACACCAACCAGGACGGCAAAATCACGGAGCAGGAAGCCCGGATCTTCGCCGACCAGCCATGAACGGGAAACCTGGCCCCTTTGCTACGCGCCACCCGCCCTTCCCGCGCACCGTTCGCTACGTTGAGTGCTACGCCTGATGAGCTTGCGAGGGAGCAAAAACCGGCCGCGTCACAAAACCGTTTGACTTGGACCCAGCCGCGTCAATAATCGGCGCCAGCTTACCTACCAAATGGCCAAGCTTGTTGTTTTGACTGAAGGGTTCGCCGGCACCGTTCACGAACTGAAAAGTGAGCGGACGACTGTCGGTCGGCTGGAGGATAATGTTTTCCAGATTGCGGAGTCCTCCGTGTCGAGCCACCACTGCGAGCTGGTCCTCAAGGGCAACGAGGTCGAGGTCAAGGATCTCAATTCGACCAACGGCACCTTCATCGCGAACGAACCCGTCTCGCACGGCATTCTGAAGCCCGGTCAGATTCTGCGGTTGGGCAGCGTCGAGATGCGGCTCGAAGACGGTACGTCGTCCGGCGCCCCGGCCACGACCGCGAAAAAGCAACAGACCATGCCCATCGGCGGGGTGAAGCTCGGCGAGTTGGAGAACGCGGGCAAGACGGTCAACGCAAGCTTCGCGAGGAAGAGCGACAAGACCAACAAGATCTTTCTTTACGGCGGGTTGGGTCTGGGTGCGGTCATCATCGCCCTGATCGTGTACGCGATCATGCAGGTGACCAACAACTGATCACCGGGCGTCTTCCTTGAGCCAGCGCGCCACGTCCGGAGCCGCGTAGGTGATCAGAATGTCCGCCCCCGCCCGGCGCAAAGCCAGCAGGCTCTCCATCGTCACCGCCCGTTCGTCAATCCACCCGTTCGCCGCGGCGGCCTTGATCATCGAGTACTCCCCGCTGACCGCGTAGGCCGCGGTCGGATAGCCGAACTCGGCTTTCACGCGGTAGAGAATGTCGAGGTACGCCAGCGCCGGCTTCACCATCACGATGTCCGCACCCTCACGGATGTCCAGGGCCACTTCGCGCAGCGCTTCCTGGGCGTTCGTGGCGGCCATCTGGTAACTCCGCCGGTCGCCGAACTTCGGCGCCGACTCCGCCGCCTCGCGGAACGGTCCGTAAAACGCCGAGGCGAACTTCGCGGCGTAAGCCATGATCGGAGTCTCGTCCAATCCCGCCTTGTCCAATGCGGTGCGAATCGCGGCCACCCGCCCGTCCATCATGTCGCTGGGCGCCACGAGATCCGCGCCGGCTTCCGCGTGGCTGACCGCCGACCGGGCCAGCAACTTCAGCGTGGGGTCGTTCAAAATGCGCGCGCCGCGCCGATCCGCCGCCACGAGACCGCAATGCCCGTGGCTCATGTACTCGCAAAGGCACACGTCGGTGATGACCAGCAGCGACGGCAGTTCCTTTTTCAACAGGCGAACCGCCCGCTGCACAATGCCGTTCGCCGCGTAAGCCTCCGAGGCCCTTTCGTCCTTGCGCTCCGGGATTCCGAAAAGCAGCACCGCCGGCACCCCGACTTGATGCGCGGAGCGGGCTTCCTTGAGCAGCTCATCCGGCGAGAGCTGGAACACGCCCGGCATGGAGGCCACCGGCTGTCGCAGCTTGCGCCCGGCGCGCACGAACAACGGCAGGACCAATTGCTCGGCGTTCAAGCGCGTCTCCGCGACCAGCCTTCGCAAGGCGGCGGATCCGCGCAAACGGCGGGGACGGTAAACCGGGAACTGGCCCAAAGCACCTGCATTCATGGCGCGAGTCTAGGATGGGCGCCGCGACTGCAAAGCCGAAAGTCGCGCAACGGCACACGTGCCAGTACATCCCGGGAAGCCGGCCGGCACTCGTGCGCTCTGGGGGCCGGCTCAGGCGGGGAGCCAGCGCTTACGGGCTTCGCGCGGTGACGCTTTGCCATTGGCAGCCGTCGCCGCCAAGATAGGGTGCTTGCGTGAACAAGGCGCGCTGGGTTTTGGTCGTCCTCGTGGCGGGGCTGGTGGTCAGCATGGGGGGCTGCACCGGGCTGCTGCTGTCGCGCTTTCTGAGCTCCGCTCCGGCCCGTTACGCCAACCTGAACACCGCCACGCTGGTCACCCAAGTGCAGGGCCTCGCCCAGTTGGTGAGCGTCAAATACGTCATGGAGAAAGTGGTCATGCTCGAAGACGTTAATCTGTTTGGGGAAAATAGGATTCTGCTCGTCGCCCACGGCGTCGTGAAAGCCGGGGTGGATCTATCCAAACTCCAGCCGGGCGACGTCGAGATTCACGGCCAGAAGGTTGTCCTCCGATTGCCCATGGCCACCATTACTGATTGCTACCTGGACGAAAACCAGACCCAGGTCGTGGAGGAAAGCACCGGCCTGTTGCGGCGTTACGACAAGGACCTCCAACAAAACGCCCGGCGCGAAGGTCTCGACGCCATCCGCCGCGCCGCCCGCTACAGCGGGATCGTGGACGACGCGAACCAGCGCGCTCAGTTGCAGGCCAAGGCCTTTCTGCGCCCGCTCGGCTTCGAGGAAGTCGAATTTCGAAACTGAATCCTGCGGGTCACTCCGGACCCCGCCAGCGCCGTCCCGCTTTGAATGTCATCGCCAAAACTCACGTCTGAACCACCAACAATTATGCGCAAGCAAAACTCGATCTCCCGCCGCCAGTTTCTCAGCACCGCCGCTGTTGCCGCCAGCGCGCCGCTCCTCCTGCCCTCACGGGTCTGGTCGGCCGAAACGGGCGCCAAACCCAATGACCGCTTGACGATGGGCTTCATCGGCACCGGCAAACAGGGCCGCCACCTGTTGAACAGCTTCCTGCCCCACTCGAACGTGCAAGTCGTGGCCGTCAACGACGTGGACACCACGCGGCGCGAGCACCACAAGAAACTGGTCGAAAGCTTCTACGGCACCAAGCAGGACAAGGACTTCAAGGGTTGCGCCGCCTACAAAGACTTCCGTGAGTTGCTCGGACGCAAAGAGATTGACGCCGTGGTGATCGCCACGCCCGATCACTGGCACGCGTACCCGGTGGTCATGGCTGCCAAGGCCAAGAAAGACATTTATTGTGAGAAGCCGCTTTCGCTCACCATCCACGAGGCGCGGGCGATGGTGAATGCCGTCCGCGAAAACCAGCGGGTGTTCCAGACCGGCTCGATGCAGCGCTCGGACAGCGCCTTCTGGAAAGGCTGCACGCTGGTGCGCAACGGGCTGATCGGCGACGTCAAAGAGGTCTATGTCAACGTCGGCGGCCCCAGCAAGTGGTGCGACCTTTCCGAGGAGCCGATGGAACCCGGCCTCGATTGGGATTTCTGGCTCGGTCCCGCGCCGGTGCGCCCCTACAACTCGATCCTCAGTCCGCGCGGCGTTCACGACTTTTTCCCGAACTGGCGCAACTATCGCGAGTACTCTGGCGGCGGCATGACCGATTGGGGCGCGCACCACTTCGACATCGCCCAGTGGGGCCTGGGGATGGATGAGAGCGGGCCGGTCGAAATCATTCCGCCGGACGGCAAGGACGTGAAGCGCCTGACTTACAAGTACGCCAATGGCACGGTCATGTACCACGGTGGCCTCCAAGGTTATGACTTTGGCGTGGTGTTCGTCGGAACCAAAGGCAAGGTCTGCGTCGATCGCGGCCGATTCAAGGCCGAGCCGGAAGCGCTGATGAAGGAAAATTTCGATGCCCTCCCGGTGAAGCTCTACAAGAGCAACAACCATTACAAAGACTTCGTGGACTGCGTGCGCTCCCGCCAGAAGCCGATCTGCGACGTCGAGATCGGCGCGCGCTCGGTGACGGTCTGCCATCTGGGCAACCTGGCGTTATGGAACAAACGCAAGCTCACTTGGGATCCGGCCAAGGAACAGTTTGTCGGCGATCCGGAAGCCAACACCTGGCTCGACCGCGAGAAGCGGAACGGCTGGGAAGTTTAATCACCTCCGACCGATTGGAAACGCGCCGTCTGGTCTGCCGCCAGGCGGCGTGTTGGCTCTGGAGCACCTTCAATCTTCGCGCACCAAGTCGCCGACCTCCGCCTCACCGGACAAGACGTCCGCCACGATGCTCGTGCCGTTGACCGGCCCACTGATCCGCACTTCCCCGATGCGTTGGCCGTCGCGATAAAGGCCCAGCCGCGCCTGCAGCACCGGTGGCTGGCTGAAGGCAAAATCCACAATGACGAAGCGTAACCGTATGTTCACCACCGTGACGCGACCTTGGATCGGGTTGACCGGCGTCACCACGGGAAAGCGCGGCGGCGCAGGTGCCGGCGGTCGTCGAGTCTCGGCGGATGGCAGCAACGCGCCCCCGGCGGAAGGTTTCGTGGAAGGCGGCGGGGCAGCCCGCCGCGTCCGCGCTGGAACTGCACCCGGCCGGACCGGTTCCGGACTGCACGAAGTTCCCAGAGCGACCGCCAACACAATGCCCGCCAAAACACGCACGGCACCAGCTTCCTGCCAAGCCCGCGACCCGTCAACGGGTTGAGTCGGCCCACTGGCTCCGTCGTGCTTGGCCGGCGTCACGGAATTGTCACCCGGCGGTCACCTTGCCGTAATCCGCGGAATTCAATCTGCTTGCCGCATGGACCGCCTCCCGCCAAGGTTCGCGCCGTCCAAGCGCAAGCCGACCGAAGTGCCCGGCTGGAAACACCGAAGCAATCCGAGATGACCGACCCGCACGCTTCCCCGGTAACGCCGCGCCGCGGCTACTTTTTGCTGGCCACGGTGATTTTCGCCTACATCGGCATTTACCTCTGCCGGAAAAACCTTTCGGTGGCCGTTCCCATTCTGCAGAAGCAGTGGAACCTCAGCAAAGAGGAGGTGGGGGTGGTCGCGAGCGCCAGCACCATCGCTTACGCGATCGGCAAGGTCGCCTTCGGCCCGGTGGTGGACCGGCTGGGCGGGCGCAACGGCATCTTGCTCGCGATGCTGCTGGTGGCCTTTTTCGGCGCGTGCGGCGCACTGGCACCGGGCTTGGGAATGCTGACCGCCATGTACTGCGCCAACCGGCTTGCGGGATCGGCGGGCTGGGGATCGATCATCAAGCTGACGCCGGACTGGTTTCCGCCGGCCAAGCTGGCGTTCGCCATCGGCGTGCTCTCATTGAGCTTCGTCTTCGGTGGCGCGCTGGCCGTCGCCTTCGCGGGAGTCGTGGCCCGGCTCACGCACGACAATTGGCGATGGGTGATGGGCGCGCCATCAATCGTACTGCTGGCGATGGCGATCATTTGTTGGTGGATCCTGCCCCGCGCGGGCGACCACTCGCGTGCCGGTGCCGCCGCCCACGCCTCCCACGCGGGTTGGGGCTGGCGCCACTACGCTGAATTGTTCGCCGAACCGCAGTTCTACGTGCTCTGCGCGCTCAGCTTCACGCTCACTTTCATACGGGAAACCTTCAATTTCTGGATCGTGGACTTCTTCAAGACCGAGGGCGGCCCGACCATGTCGAACAGCATCGCCGCCTTTCTCTCGACCCCGTTCGACATCCTGGGCGGCTTGGGAATCCTGGCGCTGGGCTGGGTTTACGGCCGGCTGGGAAACGCGGCGCGCCGGCGGTTGCTCTTCGGCATTCTGGCCGCACTGACCGTGTTGCTGGCGGGCCTGCCGGGATTCTTCCACGGTGATTTGTGGCTGGTGACGGCGGCGGTGGGCTTGATCGGTTTCCTGGTGTTGGGCCCGTACAGCCTGTTGGCCGGCGTGCTGGCGGTCGAGGTCCGCGGCAAGGAATATGCCGCCACCGTGGCGGGCCTCGTCGATGCCTCGGGCTACGTGGCCGGCATCCTTTCGGGAAGTTTCTTCGGCTGGCTACTTAGCCAAGGCAAATACAAGCTGGGCTTCGAATTCATGGCCGCGATGACGCTGGTTTCTGCCTTTCTCTGCCTGGCACTATATCGCAAACGGGCGGCTGCCCAAAACGAAGGCGCACCGAACAAATCCGCTTCGTGAAGAAAGCGACCCCACCTCGGCCGGCCACGCCACCCACGCCCTGCCCTGTCACGTCAGCGCTTTGCGGTTGGCACCCGCGGCTACGCCACCTGTCGTTTTTCGCTTCGCGCTGAACTATCCGAATCCGACTCTCGCGTTATGAACCCTCCCATTCAACTGGTCGTCTTCGACATGGCCGGCACCACGGTCCGCGACGACGATGCCGTCAACCTTTGCCTGCGCCAGGCCCTCAACGAGGCCGGCGTCTCCGTTTCACGCGACCAGGTCAACCGCGTCATGGGCATCCCGAAACCGCTCGCCATCGAAACGCTGTTGCGCGAACAGACGCCTGGAGCCGTGCCTTCGGCGGGACAGATCGAGGCCCTCCACGACGACTTTCTGGTGCGCATGATCCGGTTTTACCAAACCGACCCAAACGTCGCGGAAATGTCCGGCGCAACGGCCACGTTCCGGGCTTTGAAACAGGCAGGCATCAAGGTCGCGCTCGATACCGGCTTTAGTCGGCCGATTGTCACCGTCATTCTCGACCGCCTGGGCTGGTCGAGCTCCGAATTGCTGGACACCACGGTGACGAGCGACGAAGTCCCGCGCGGCCGCCCGCACCCGGACCTCCTCTTCGAAGCCATGCGCCGCACCGGCGTGACCGACGCGCAGAGGGTCGCGAAAGTCGGCGACACGCCTTCCGATTTGCAGGAAGGCCACGCCGCTGGCTGCGCGCTGGTGATCGGCGTGACGAACGGCACCCACACTCGCGCCCAACTCGAAGTCCACCCGCACACGCATCTCATTCCCGATCTCGCGGCGTTACCGGCATTGGTCATCCCGCCGGGAAAAGGCTGACAATCACGACCGTTCCAAGCATTCCTGGCCATGTCACCGTTGCCCACCGCGAAGGATAGACTCCTGTTCACGCCCGGTCCGCTCACCACCAGCCTCAGCGTCAAGCAGGCGATGCTCCACGACGCCGGCTCGTGGCACTTCGAGTTCAGTGAAATCGTCCGCAGCGTCCGCGAAGAACTGCTCGCCGTCGCCGGTGTGTCGCGTTCCACAGGTTGGGAATGCGTCTTAATGCAAGGCAGCGGCACGTTCGGCGTCGAGTCGGTGATCACCTCCACCGTGCCGCCGGACGGCAAGCTGCTCGTGGTGAGCAATGGCGCCTACGGCGAGCGCATCGGACAGATGGCCGCCGCCGCGCGCATTCCGGATCAGGTACTGCGCTTTCCCGAAACCGAGCCGCCCGCGGCCGTGGAGGTGGATCGCGCGCTGGCAGCCGACCCCGCCATCAGCCAGGTCGCACTCGTGCATTGCGAAACCACGACCGGCATTTTGAACCCGGTGACCGAGATCGGCCGGGTGGTGAAGCGTCACCGGCGGGTTTTCGCGGTCGATGCCATGAGCAGCTTCGGCGGCCTGCCGCTCGACCTCGAGGCGGCGGGCATCGACTACCTGATCTCTTCCGCAAACAAATGCATCGAAGGCGTGCCGGGATTCAGTTTCGTGCTTGCCCGCCGCGACGCCCTGCTCGCCACCGAAGGCTGGGCGCGCAGCCTCAGCCTGGACCTGCTCGGCCAGTGGAAAGGCTTCGAGAAAAACGACCAGTTCCGGTTCACCCCACCGACCCACGCGCTGCTGGCCTTCGCGCAAGCCTTGCGCGAACTCGCCGACGAAGGCGGTGTTGCCGCGCGCAACGCGCGTTACGCGGCGAACCATCGGACGCTCCTCGCCGGGATGGGCGCGCTGGGTTTCCGGCCACTGCTGAGGCCGGAAGTGCAAAGCCCGATCATCACCGCCTTCCATTTTCCGAAGGACACCGCGTTCGAGTTCGATGGCTTTTATCGCCGGCTCAGCGACCGCGGAATGATCATCTATCCCGGAAAGCTGACCCAGGTGAACACGTTTCGGATCGGCACCATCGGCCGGCTCTTTCCCGCCGACCTCGAGCAACTCGTCCACGCCGTAGCGGGGGCGCTGCGCGACCTCGGCTGTCGCGTGCCGGTCGCCTCGTAGCCGGGTCTTTGGCAAACCCGCGGTGGGCCTCGCCGCCTCACGCGGGCGAACGGTCTCTCATCAACTCCCGAACCGTCTCCACAACTTGCGCGACCGCGACCCCGTTCATGCAACGAAAGTCGATGGGGCACTCGCGCAGAAAACACGGCGCGCAAGCCACGTCCGCCTGCAATAGCCGGTGACGTGGATCGCCTGGCAGGCCCGGACCGGTCAGCGCCGGCGACGTGCTGCCGAAGATCGCGACCACGGGCGTGCCCAAAGCGGCGGCGACGTGCATTGGCCCGGTGTCGTTCGTCAGCAACACCCGGCACGAATTTAGCGCCGCCATGAGTTCCCGCAGGGTCGTGCGGCCCGCCAGGTTCCGGATTGGCGCTGCCCGATCGCCGATCGCCGACTGGAGTTCCATCGCCAGAGCCGCATCGCCCGAGCCACCAAAGATCGCGAGACCGCAATGTAACTTGTCCGCGAGAGTTCGCGCCACGGCAGCAAACCGCGCGCTTGGCCAGCGCTTGGCCGGTCCGTATTCGGCACCGGCGTTGATCCCGAGCCAGCAAATCTCGTCGTCGATTCCGAACTTCGCGCGCGCTTGCGCCACTTCCTCGCGAGTCACTTTCAACTGCGGCGCCAACGGCTCGGCCCGGGCGCCCAAAGCCGTGGTCAGATGCAGGTATTGGTGCAGGTGGTGCCCAACCGGATTGGGCGCCGCACCGTGTCTGGCCGGTGGTGCGCCGCCGGCCAGGCCGCGCACCTCGGCAACGCTGCGCTTTCGCATTCTGACTTCGCCGGGTCGGGGCGGAACCGCATGGGTCAGCAACCAGTTCCGCCACGGACGCGCATAGCCGACGCGCTGCGGAATTTCCGCCAGCCAAAGCTGGAGCGCCGAGCGCGGCGAGTTCGGCAGCACGAGCCCCAACTCGAACCGGGCTGCCTGCAACCGTCGGCCGATGCGCCAGGAGCCTTCGCCGGGCACGAATGAAATCACCTCGTCGAGCGCCGGGTGCTGCGGCCAGAGCTCCGCCAGCTTCGCCGGAGTCAGCAGGGCGATGTGGGCGCCAAGGAACCGTTCGCGCAGGCGCAGCAAAGCCGGCGTGGTCATGACGGCGTCGCCGAGCCAGTTCACGCCCCGCACCAGGATGCGGCGGGGCGCGTTCGGCAAGACGATGGACGGTGGGGGCGGCATGACCGGCGGCTACTCGGCGTCTTCGGCGACCGGCTGGGGCGCGGTGGCTTCGGTCACCGGCGTGTGACGCGGCCGGCGATGCACCGATTTCCAGCGTCGGTGAACCCAGAACCAATTGGCCGGGTCGCGCCGCACGGCGGCCTCGTAGGCGTGGTTCATGTCGCGCGCGATGTCCTCGATCGGCCGCGGATGGCCGTCG
>JAKCAB010000523.1 GCA_021839785.1 bacterium
CCCGTTCTTTCCGGCGGCCAACCGGGGCCGCACAAACTTCAGGGCATTGGCGCCGGCTTTGTGCCGCAGGTGCTCAACACCCAAGCCATCGACGAAATCATCCAGGTGCGCGAAGAAGACTCCGGTCCGATCTCGAAGGAGGTCAACCAGCTTGATGGCATCCCGGCGGGCATCTCCAGCGGCGCGGCGGTCTGGGCCGCCCTGCAATTAGCGCAGCGCCCCGAGAACGCCGGCAAACAAATCGTCACGATCATCCCGTCGTGTTGCGAGCGCTACCTGTCCTCGTGGCTGTTCAGCGACGTGAGCGTGGACAGCGACCTGGTGCCCTGAACCTCATGAGCGACCAAACCAAAGATGGATTCACCACCCGCGCGGTTCATGCCGCGCGCGGTTTCGCGGGCTCGACCGGCGCGGTGATGCCGCCGGTCTTCCTGACCTCGACGTTCGCGAGCAGCAACGCCGACGGCTTCGATTACACGCGGTCGGGCAACCCGAATTTTCGCTTGCTCCAACAAAGCGCCGCCGCGCTCGAGGGTGCCGGGTTCGCCACCTGTTTCGCCAGCGGCGTCTCCGCCATCACCGCGGTGGTCTCGACCTTGCGGAGCCGCGATCTGGTGCTCGCCGAGGAAAACGTCTATGGCTGCACCTACCGGCTGTTCGACAAGGTCTTCGCCAAGTTCGGCGTGCGCGTGGCTTACCTCGACCTCAGCCAGCCGGCCAACTGGGAGGAAATCCGCCGCCAACGCCCGACGCTCGTTTGGCTCGAAAGCCCGACCAATCCGCTGCTCAAAATCGTGGACATCGCTGGCATCACCGCTGTAGCCCGCGAAGTCGGCGCGACCGTGCTGGTCGATAACACTTTTGCCTCGCCGTACCTCCAGCGACCGATCGAACTCGGCGCGACGCTCTCGTTGTCATCGACGACGAAATACGTCAATGGCCACAGCGATTGCCTCGGCGGCATCGTGGCCACCAACGACGCCGGCTGGCAGGACAAGATGATTTTTGCGCAAAAGGCACTCGGTTTGCAGCCGTCGCCGTTCGACGCCTGGCTGACCGCCCGCGGCCAGCGCACCCTCGCGCTTCGCATGGAACGCCATTGTGCGAACGCGCTCGAACTCGCGCGCTGGCTCGAAACGCGCCGTGGCGTGCGCCTGGTTCGTTACCCGTTTTTGCCCAGCCATCCGCAGCACGATCTGGCCCGCCGGCAAATGAGCGGCGGTTCCGGCATTGTCATCGCGGAACTGGATTGCTCAGCCGAGGACGCGCTCCGGTTTTGCCGCCGGCTGCGCCTGTTCACGCTGGCCGAAAGCCTCGGCGGCGTGGAAAGCCTGATCTGCCATCCGCCCACCATGACTCACGCCTCCGTGCCGCCGGAAGTCCGGCGCCGCGTGGGCATCGGCGACGGCTTGTTGCGCTTCTCGGTCGGCATCGAAGACATGGCCGACTTGATCGCCGACATCGACGCGGCGTTGCGGGAGGTGGTGCGATGAGTACCGTCGATCTGCAACGTGAACCCGCCTGGCAGGCCGCCGACCTCGGCCGGCCGCTCCCCGACTCGCCGCACGCGGTTTCGATGGCGCTCCCGCGCTGGCAGGACGTGGTCGGTTACGAGGAAAAGTGCCCGGAGGTGATCGACCGGCTCCGCAACGGCTACCCGCGTTTTGTGGTGCACCCGCTGGTCCAGCAGGTCGCGCGCGAGCTGGGGGACGGCCGGCCTTGCCTGCCGTTTCCGTCGGCGCGCGTCGCCCGCGAATGCGTCGCCTTCATCGAGCGGAACGGCGGCAAAGCGACTGCCCTGCCGCCGCAGCGCGGACTCCACGCGGTCGCCATCAACGAAGCTGGCACGGTGGCGTTGCGCGCGTTTTGGCAGCACACCGGGCTGATCGTTTCCAGCCGCCAGGCCGAGGCTTGGCTGGCGGGCCGCGACGACCTAGCGGAAGCGGTTGCGGTCCGCCAGTCGTTGCGCCGGCAACTCGCGGGGTTTTACGACTGCGCCGAAGACGACGTGTTCCTGGCCCCGACCGGCATGGCCGCGCAATTCGAGGCTTTGCACGCGGTGGCGGCGCGCCGCCCTGGCCGACGCACCGCGCAACTGGGCTTCCCGTACGTGGACACGTTCAAGCTCCAGCAAAAGTTCGGCGCGGGCGGGCACCTTCTCCACGACCTCGACCGCATCGCGGAGGACTTGGAGGTGCTCGCGCACAGTGAACCGCTGGCGGCTTGCTTCGCCGAAATCCCGGGCAACCCGCTGCTCGGCTCGGCGGACCTGCGGCGCATCACGCCCATTTTGCGCCGGCACGGCGTGCCGCTCATCGCCGACGACGTCGTAGCCACGCCCTTCAACGTGAACCTGAATGGCCACGCCGACTTGATCGCGACCAGCCTCACCAAGTACGTGGTCGGCACCTGCGACGCGATGGGCGGCGCGGTCATCTGCAACCCGCGCTCGCCGTACCACGCTGAGTTGAAGGCAACCGTGCGCGCCCGCCACGAGGAATTGCTTTGGGGCAGCGACGCCCAAGTGCTGGACGCCCAGGCCGCCGGTTTTCCGGAGCGGATGGGGCGGCACAACGCCAACGGCCTGCGCATCGCCGAGCGTTTGCGCGCGCACCCGGCGGTGGAGCGGGTCTGGTACCCGCGCTGGGAATTCAGCGAGGTGTACGAAGCAGTGCGCCGGCCCGGCGGCGGCTGGGGCTCGCTCATCACGTTCCTGCCCAAAAACGCAGAGACGACGTCGCCGCGGATTTACGATCTGATGGCCGTGTGCAAAGGCCCCAGCCTGGGCACGGTGTTCACGCTGGCTTGCCCGTTCACGTTGCTCGCCCATTACACGGAGCTGGACTGGGCGGAGTCCTGCGGCGTCTCGCGGCACCTCATCCGGCTTTCCGTCGGCCTGGAAGACCCGGACGATTTGTGGCGCCGGCTCGAGA
>JAKCAB010000273.1 GCA_021839785.1 bacterium
ACGGAGTCTCGCCCCACCCACAACCTGTCACGGAGTCGCGGAGGCCCACTGAGGAACTCAGGAACTCAGGAACTGGGGTCGGAGGTTTCCGGCTTTCCTGAGTTCCAAATCCCGACTCCGCGCCTCGGCGCCTCAGCGGTGGAAACGGCAGGGCTCGACTGGAGTCTCGCCCTACCCGGCCTGCCTTCGATCATCCTTGCTGGATCCTTGCTGAAACCTTGCTGGCCGGAGGCGGGGAAGCCGGGTTCAAACCGGCCTCAAGGCGACGCGGTCGGCGGTTCACTGACCGACCGGCCCAAAGCCTCCGCACGCCCACGCGGCACGCGGCCCAGGTGATACGCGATGAAGCCGCCGAGGAAGCGCGCCAACTCGGTCACTTGCGCGGGCGTGGGACGGACTCGCGCAAGCTCAGCGAGCGGCAGGTCGGCAAGCGCCTGCCCAATCTTCTGCGCGCCGGGGCTGAGCCGGCTCCCGGCCAGGTCGGGCTGGAAGCCCAGATCGGCCAGCAATTTCAACTCGAACGCCAACAGTCGGTGCGCGGCCGGCACGGTACTTAGACTGGCGAGAAATTCCCGGAACAAGCCGGGAGCCGCGCCCAAGGGTGTCTCCGGTTCGGTGGCGCCTTCGATCAGCAACGCGGCATAGGCCGCCTGGCGAAGCTGGGCCAGGTCCGTGCGCAGGGCGGGATGCGTGTCCGCCAAAACAACTTCGCGCAACGTGTGCAGGTCCGACCGCCGGCTGCGCTGGAAACTGAAATCCGCCTCGTAGAACAAATCGAGTTTGCCGCGAAACGGCGACTTGGGCCGGCGCGCGCCCTTGGCCACGGTGGCCAGCCGGCCTTGCTCCGGCGTGAGCCAATGCACGATGAGGCTGGTTTCCGTGAGCAGCCGCGTCCGCAGGATCACGCCGCTGGCCCGCTCCAGGCTCATGGCGGCGGCGCGGGGAGCGTGGCGGGCTCCACCGGTATGGACGGCAACTCATAACCGGGCACGACGGAGCCGAGGCTGATGACGTACTTGATGCCATCGGCCACCGACATGCCCAGGGGGATGATCTCGGTGCGCGGCACGATCAGGAGGAAGCCGCCGGTGGGGTTGGGCGTGGTCGGCACGAAGACGCCCACCGTGTCGGTGCCGAGCCGCGCGCTCGCCTCGGGGTGATTCTCGCTGGTGATGAACGCCACCGTGTACACGCCTTTGCGGGGATATTCGATGAGCACCACCTGCTTGAACGCCGATTTCTTGGAGCTGGAAAACGCCTGGTTCACCTGCTTGATGGTGCCGTAAATCTTGTTCATCAACGGCACCTGTGAAATCCAGAGATCGACGATCTCGATGATCCGCCGGCCCAGGTAATTCCGGGTCGCCCGGCCGATGATCGTCACCAGCAGCACCGTCAGTGCCAGCGCCGCCAGGCTCCAGTACCAAAACATCGGACCGTCGCCTTCGTGCTCGTGGGTGAGGGCGCGCGGTAGGAAGAAAAGCAGCAGATCGGTGATGCTCGACACGGTGCCGAACACCCACCGCACGATGGCAAGTGTGATCACTGCCGGCAACACCACCGCCAGTCCGGTCAGGAAATTGCCCCGCCACCGCTGGAACTGCGTTTTCACATGTGAACGTTACTGGTACGCCCCAGCCGGTTGAAGGCAAATTGGGCCGCCAAACGCCGGACGATCCGGTTCTCCGCCCGCTTCATGACCCGCCGCGCCGCCGGTTCCAGATCGTCGTGCCCGGTGAGATGCAGCAAGCCATGCACGACATAGCGGACCACCTCGGCCTGCCAGGTGGTGCCAAACTCGCGGGCCTGTCGTCGCGCCACGTCGGGGCAAATCACGATGTCGCCCCGCAATACACATTCGCCCGCCGGGCCTGACCCGGCGTAGTCGAACGTGATCACGTCGGTGGCGCCGGTGTGCTTCAGGTGCCGTTCGTTCAAGGCCGCCATGCGCCGCTCGCCGACCAGGACGACCGCCAGTTCCACGCCAGACACTGCGACCGGTTCCGACAGCTCCGCCAGCGCAGCCAGGGTGATTCGCCGCAGCCACCGCGCGTCCACCCGCCAGCGCGGATGCGTGTTGCGGACCGAGAGCGCCATCATTCGGGCGTGCCGCGGTGCTGCTCGTAGGCGGCGAGAATGCGCTGGACCAGCGGATGGCGGACCACGTCCTTCTTGCCCAGTTCGACGATCCCAATGCCTTCGATCCCGGCCAGCGCCACGCGGGCCTCAAGCAGGCCGGACGGCTTATGTTTGGGCAGGTCGATCTGGGTTACGTCGCCGGTGATGACCGCCTTCGAGTTGAACCCCAGCCGCGTGAGGAACATGAACATCTGCTCCGCGGTCGAGTTCTGCGCCTCGTCGAAGATGATGAACGCGTTGTTCAGCGTGCGCCCACGCATGTAGGCCAGCGGCGCGATCTCGATCACGCCGCGTTCCATGAGCCGCTGAATTTCGTCCGCGGGCAGCATGTCATGGAGCGCGTCGTAAAGCGGGCGCAGGTAGGGCGCGAGCTTCTCCTGCAAATCGCCCGGCAGAAAGCCGAGCGCCTCGCCGGCCTCGACCGCTGGCCGGGTCAGGATGAGACGGTTTACCTTGGTGTCGCGCAACGCCGCCGCGGCCATCGCCATCGCCAGGTAGGTTTTGCCGGTGCCGGCCGGGCCGATGCCGAACGTCACATCGTGCGCGCGGATCGCCTCGATGTACCGGCGCTGGCCCGTGGTCTTGGGGGTGAGCGTCGCCTTCTTCGTGGAAGTCTGGATGCGCTCCGCGTGCAAGCCCTGCAGCGCATCCACGCCTTCGTTTTTCACGATGCCCAAGGCCAAGACGAAATCCTGGTTCCGCACGACGCCGCCCGCCTTGACCATGCCCTCGAGGAGTTGAAACAAATGCCGGGCGCGCGCCACGCTCGCGCGCTCGCCGGCGAGC
>JAKCAB010000831.1 GCA_021839785.1 bacterium
CTTCGTCGTCGCTGGGCAGCAGCGGATCAAGGCCGCCGCGCCGGGTCTCAAGCGCATGTTGACCGAGCAGCCGGAGCCAGCGCTGCTGGGCAACGTGGACATCTGGTGCGGCCTCACGCCGGAATGGACGCCGGAGAAGGTCCGGGCGCGCCGCGCCGCCGGCGAGGAGGTTTGGTGGTACATCTGCACCGGCCCCAAGGCGCCTTACGTGACGGAGTTCATCGACCACCCCGGCACCGAACTGCGCCTCTGGCCGTGGCAATCGTGGCAGTACGGCGTCACCGGCATTTTGATTTGGGCGACGGTTTATTGGACCAGCCCGGTCGCCTACCCGGAGGCGCTGCAAAATCCTTGGGACGACCCGATGAGTTGGGTCAGCGGCTACGGCACACCGAAGGGCACGCGGTCGCCGTGGGGCAATGGCGACGGCCGCTTCCTGTACCCGCCGCGCCGCGACCCGAACGCCGCCACCGCACCCAGCTTCGATGCACCAATCAATTCGGTCCGCTGGGAAAACCTGCGCGACGGCATGGAGGACTACGAATACTTCTGGCTGCTCGATCGGGAGGTGAAGCGCGTGGCGGCGACGAAAGGTGAAGAAGTGAAAGGCGAAAAGGTAAATCGGGCAGAACTGCTGGCGGCCGCGAAGGCGCTGCTGGCGGTGCCGGAAAACGTGTCGAAAGACCTGACCCATTTCACGACCGACCCGCGTCCGTTGCTCGAACGCCGCGACCGGATGGCGAGGACGATCGAACGGTTGAAGCGTCTGTCACAGTAAGTTCGTGTGGAGAGGAGAGCGAAGCGGGGAGCGCGTGCCTCTGGCGCGCCGTCCTCGGCGTCTCGCCGAGGACTCCGACGCGGGGCAAACAGAAGATCGTTGGCGCACCCAGGCGTGTGTCAAACTGACCGGCGGGACGCCGGCCAGAGCGGTCGAGACGACCGCGCTCCCCAAAGCTGGAACAACACTTGGTTGTTGGGGGGCTATCTGGGTTTGGGCCGGCACGGATTCTGCTTAGTCTGGAGACGAAAGGCCAAAGATATGAAGGTCGGCAGTTGCGCCCCAAACCTCACGCGAAAGCATCCCCGTGCAAGGACAGGGCGCGCCATCACGCTCTTGGACTGCCTGGTGGTCATGGTCGTGGTGGCGATGTTGGTGTGGTTCGTGATCTTGCCCAGTCTCGCCCGTTCCGGAACGCGGAGAGTCCCCCGCATCCAATGCGCCAATAACCTCAAACAGGTTGGCCTCGCGTTCCGCCAGTTCGCCACGGACAACAACGACCAATCCCCCCAGTCCCTGAGCACCAACGAGGGCGGCATCAAAGAACTCCTGAATGTCGGATCTGATGGCACCGGCGATCCGACGCAGACCTTCTGGGTATTCACCGCCATGTCCAACGAATTGGCCACGCCGAAGACGGTGCGATGTCCGTCAGATAAGCAACGTGCGGCCATCAGCAATTTCTGCGGGATGGCTTACGCCACGCCGCTGGCCCAAGGCGGCCAAAACGCTTCGCTAAGCTACTTCGTGAACCTGGCCGCCGACCCGAACCAGCCGCTAGCGATCCTGGCCGGCGACCGGAACCTCTCCACGGTCACCAACGCGAAGCGCGCGAGCGACTACGACGCCTTCTTCCGCGTGGAGCAGCGCATCCGACCAGCCGATGCGAAGCCGGGCGGCGGCTACGCCAGTTTGGAATTCCAGAAGAGTATCCACTACTTCGCGAAGGAGAACCTGCGTCAAGGCAACATCCTTTTGGCCGACGGCAGCGTGCGGCCCGCTACAGGCCCGCGAGTGCGCGAGCTGATCCTCGCCTCGACCAACGAGCTTCGGCTGATCTTCCCCTTCGTGCCGGGCAAGAACGAGTAGCCGGGTTGGCCGCCTGCGACCATCCGCCTGGCATTACCGCCCCGCGGTTGCGGCATCGACCCGCCGGCGAGACGCCGACGGGGGCGACCGAGACGGGCGCGCTCCCCATCATCGCCGGTGGCGCGGCCCGTCCTTGTCACTCGGCGGGCGGCGTGCACAATCGATCGCGCATGGCAACGAATCTTTTCGATCTCACGAACGAAGTCGCGGTGGTCATCGGCGCGGGTGGCGTGCTGGCCGGGGCGGTCGCCGAAGGCTTCGCCGCAGCGGGGGCCAAGGTTGCGGTGGTGGACCTGCGGCCCGAAGCCGGCGAGGCGCGGGCCAAGCACATCCGCGACCACGGCGGCACTGCCCAGTTTTTCCAAGCGAACGCGATGGAGCGCGACAGTCTTCAGCGCGCGCACGACGCTATCGTGGCTTCGTTGGGCGCGCCAACGATCTTGTTCAACGCCGCCGGCGGCAACGATCCCAAGACCACCGTCACGGCCGACAATCCGTTCGAGGCGATCCCGCTGGAGAACTGGAAACGGAACTTCGACTTGAACCTTGTGGCGGGCGTGTTGTTGCCGTGCCAGGTGTTCGGCCCGGGCATGGTGGCGCGCCGCAAAGGCAGCATCATCAACATCGCCAGCGTGTCGGCGCACATCCCGCTGTCGCGGGTGGTGTCGTACTCGGCGGCGAAGGCCGGCGTGTTGAGCCTGTCGCGGTTTCTGGCCCGCGAGTGGGCGACGCAAGGCGTGCGCGTGAACACGCTCACCCCCGGCTTTTTTCCGGCCGATCAGAACCGCGCGCTGCTGTTCAAGGCCGACGGTTCGCCGACCGACCGCACGCAACAAATCTGGAACCACACGCCGATGCGGCGCTTCGGCGAGGCGCAGGAGTTGGTGGGGGCGGCGATCTTTCTGGCGAGCGACCGGGCCAGTGGGTTCGTCACCGGCGCGGACCTGCGCGTAGATGGCGGATTTCTGGCGCAGACAATCTGATCCGGGCAAGATTGCAGATTGGGAATTGCAGACTGCAAATTGCCAATCGGACGAAGGCACGGCTTGGGTGCAT
>JAKCAB010000710.1 GCA_021839785.1 bacterium
CAGGCCCAGAAGGTCCTTTCCCCAAAATCGCCGACTCGACTCGCTCCCGCGGCACGAGTACATTCCCGGCATGACGAAGACTGCGGAAATCGAAGAGCTGACCCAGCACCTGCCGGAGTTTCTGGAGGCCGTCCGCGCCGGGCATGAAATTGTCATCAGACGCGGTCGCGAAGACATCGCCCGCCTGGTGCCTCCGATTGATCCACGCCGCAGCCCTCGGCGCTCAGTCCGGCAGCTCACGCCTCTGCCGGGCAAGTGGACCGGTGAAACCGTTCTGCAAAGTGGGGATTTGGCGGAGGAAATGTTTGCCCGTCGATGATCGGCATTGACGCGAACGTGCTGGTAGCACTGGCCGTTGCCGGGCATCCCCATCACGCCCGCGCTGTGCGCGCGTTCGAGCAAATACTGGCCGCCGGGGAACAGATTGTCCTGAGTGTCGGTGTGGCCGCGGAATTCTTACATGTCGTCACCGACCCGCGGCGGATCGAACCCGCACGCGAAATGCCAGAGGCCGTGACCTGGCCCGGGCATGGACTGCGGAAGTTGGCCCGCTGTGGTTGGCGACCAGCGATCTGGCCCTCGAACTCTGGCTACGCTGGATGGACGAGTTTCAGTTGGGTCGTAAGCGAATCCTCGACACGCAATACGCGGCTTTGCTCCACGCGAGCGGAGTCCGGTGCCTCCTGACCAACAACGCAGAGGACTTCCGCGTGTTCGGCGTTTTTGAACTCGTGCTGCTTTAAGGCGGCCGCGAGCCTGGGCCACGCAGTGATTCAGCCCAGCAAGGCCGCCAGCTTTATGCCCAGCGCCGCCGCTTCGTCCGGCGATCCGCGCAGGATGGCGCGCCGGGCCGGGCCGTTGCGGAAAGACACGCCCCGCAGGCGGAGCGTTTCGCCCGCCACCTCGGCAAAGGCCGCGACCGGGCTCTGACACCCGCCGCCCATTGCGTGCAGGAAGGCGCGTTCCGCGGTGACACAGCGGAACGTGTCGCGGTGGTTGAGCCGTGCGCCCAGCGTCACCGTTCGTTCGTCGCCCACGCGGACCTCGAGGCCGATGGCGGCCTGGCCGACGCACGGCAGCATTTCCTCCGGCGAAAGCGGCACCGCCAACAGGCCTGCCGGAATGCCGGGATTGCTTGTCACGGGACCGGTTAGCCGGCCGTCGGGTTGGATGACAAAACCCAGCCGCGCCAGGCCGGCCGCCGCCAGCAGCGTGGCGTCCCACTGCGGTTGATCGGCGAGCTTTTGAAGGCGGGTGCCGACGTTGCCGCGAATCTCGACCACGGTCGCCCCAGGCCGGGCGGCGAACACTTGCTCGCGGCGACGCGTGCTGCTGGTGGCCACGGTGGCGTCGGCGGGCAAGCCGGCCAGGGTCAGGCCCGGCGCAAAACCGCGACCGGCTGGCGGCGTTCCTGGCGAAGGCATTGGGCTGCGGCGATAAACCAGCACATCGCGCGGATCGGCCCGCTCCAGCACGGCGCCCAGTTCCAGGCCGGCTGGCAGATCGGTCGGCAGGTCTTTCAAGCTGTGGACCGCAAGGTCGGCCTCGCCCGCGAGGAGCGCCACCTCGAGTTCCTTGGTGAAAAGTCCCTTGGGCAACGACGGGTCTGCCTTCGCCATCGAAGCCTTCTGAAGTTTATCGCCGGTGGTTTTGACGATCTTGAGTTCGAACCGCAGGTGCGGAAACGCTGTGCGGCAGGTGGCCGCGACCATGTTGGCTTGCGCGAGCGCGAGCGGGCTGCCGCGGGTGGCGATGCGGATGGGAGCTTCAGTGGACATCAAGCGAGAGTGCCGGCGGCCATGGACGCGTCGGCGAAAAGCAAAGATGCGTTTGCGGAGACGATTGGAGACGCAAGGCGAGCGAAGCGCGGGTGTCCAACCCGCGCGGGCCAGAACGCGCCCACCCGCCAGTTTGCCGCCGGCGCTGCGGCCAACACAGCGTCGCGTTCAGCCATTACAGGCAAGGCGGGCGACGGGTGGCGTCGCTGGATTCTGCGGCGCGCTCAAAAGGCCTTGAACGCGCTCGCGGATGATCGTTTCACACCGCGCGATTTCCTCCTGGCGTTGGCGCATCGCGTCGCTGGCGATGGCCTGGAGGTCGTCGATGTCGTACAGGAACACACCTTCGAGGCGGTTCACGGCGGGGTCGATGTCGCGTGGCACGGCGATGTCGATCAACAGGACCGGTTGCCCGCGGCGCAGCGGCAGCAAAGGCGCGAGCCGGGCCGGATCGATCACGTAACCGGGCGCGGCGGTGCTGCTGATGATGATGTCCACGCCAGCGAACTCCGCGGACCAATCGTTGAACGGCACGGCGCGTCCGCCCAGTTCGGTGGCCAGCGCCGCGGCACGCTCGAACGAGCGGTTGGTCACCACGATGCCTTTCGCGCCCCGCGACAGCAGCGCCTTCGCGGCCTTTTCGCCGGTGTCGCCCGCGCCGATGATCAACACAGTGCTCTTGGCGAGCGTCTCGAAGATTTTGCCCGCGAGATCGACCGCCACCGAGGCGACCGACACGGTGCCGCGCTGGATGCCGGTTTCGGTGCGGATGTGTTTGGCGACGTTGAAGGCGCGCTGGAAGGCCTTGTTGAGCCGCCGGCCCGTGGCCTGGCACTGGAGCGCGAGGTCGTACGCCTTTTTCACCTGGCCCAGGATTTCCGTTTCGCCGAGGACCATCGAGTCCAGGCCGCTGACGACTTTGAAAAGGTGCTCGAGGCTGTGCGGTTCGCTGTGCGCGTACACCTCGCTGGTCAGCGGTTCGCGGAAGGCGTGGGTGTCGAACAGGAACTGGCGGATCGCGGCCGTTGCCGCAGCCGGCTCCTGCTCGGTGACGGCATAGACCTCGACGCGGTTGCAGGTGGAGACGATCACCGCCTCCTGCGCCAGACCGTCGCTGCGCAGGCGGGCCAGCGCGGGC
>JAKCAB010000002.1 GCA_021839785.1 bacterium
CGTGCGCGTGTAGCTCGATTGGAATTGCAGCGTGGGCCAGGCCATCGCGTTCGCCTGCTGGATGCCGGCCTCGGCCGCGCGGATGCGTTTCTGCGCGATCACCGCGTCCGGGCTGTTCGTGAGCGCGTAGCCGAGGCAGCGTTCGAGCGTCCAGGGCGCTTCGGCGGCCAACACGGGCGAAGCCCAGGCGAGCAGGGCCGTTGCCCAAAGAGCGGCGGTGCGCCGGGGCCGGCCAAGGCGACTGGCACATAAACTGTCGCAATTGCGACAGAAAATGTCGCAGCGAGTGGTTCGCCGAGGTGGGTCAAAACGGAGCGCGGCTTCCGAGTCGGTGCGGGTCGGCAAGGTCCATTTCATAATGCTTGCGGTTCGGAATCGGTTCATCCCTTCACGATCCGTCGCCCGGCAGGCGCGCCGGCTGCGGGCCAGGTGGCCGCGCGGGCGGCCGGTTGAAACGGTTCATTATCCTGGCCGGGAGGGACCAGTGGAATAACTGAAGCAAGGCTACTCATTGTCGGTGGGCGTGACAAGAACCGGGATCGTCGCCGCGCGGAGCACCCGCTCGGTGGTGGTGCCGTAAAACAGACCGCGACGCTCAGGCTTCGGGTGCGCCGCCAGAACGATCAAGTCTTGCTGCGTTTCCGCGGCGAACGCGACGATTTGTTCCGCGGCGTGGCCACGGCGCACGACCGGCCGCACCTCGCATTGCGCGCCTGCCGCCCGCGGCAACCAGGCGCAAAGCTGGTCCTTCGCGACGCCGGCGCCGCTCCGGCCGCCGGCTTCGACGCTGTAAAGAGCGGTCAGCTCGGCGCCGAACTTCGCGGCCAGGGCGGCGGCAATTCGCAGGCTGGCGCGCGACGCGGGTGTCGGGGTCACTGGACAGACGATCCGCCGCAAATTGGGCAGCGCGTCCGGTTGGTCCGGATCGATGAACTCGTGTTGCTTCTGGCGGACCACGAATACCGGCACACGGGCGTGGCGAACGACATTTTCGGTCACCGATCCGAGCAACAAGCGGCGCGGACCGCCGCGCCCGTGCGTGCCCATGACAATGAGATCGGCCTCTGACTTGTCCGCGGTCTCGAGGATCGCTTCGGTGGGGTGGCCTTCCACCACGACGATCCGGGGCGCCAAATCCTGGGCGGCGGGGCCGAGGGTAGCCCGAACGTGATCGGTAAGATACTTGCGCGCAGCGGCCTTGGCACCCTTGGCTTCTTTCGCGAGTTGCGGCGCCTGGCTGGCCGTGAAGTACGGCGGCAACTCGAACTCGAGCGCCTGAAGCACGGTGAGTTTCGCGCCGAACGCGCGCGCCCCGACGGCGGCATATTTCAAGGCCAGCGCGGCTTGTTCGCTGAAGTCCACCGGACAGAGAATGCTGCGTGGCGCAAAGGCTTCTTTTGTGTTCATCTTCGTTTGCTGGGCCAGTTCGCGTCGCCGCGCCGGATCCGATCAACTTCCGGTCCGCGGGGCGGCCAGGTGGGACTGCTTTATCGAGTCGTCACCAGGCGCTGGCCGGGCGCACCCAATTCGATCCGGCAGAAGCAGAAAAGTTACAGCGTCGCGGACGTTTGCGGCGCCTGCGCTTCCCGGCCAAGGCCGCCCCTGCCAACGAAAAAGGCCAGACGGCCGAAGCGCTGTCTGGCCCTGGCAGGACGGTGATTTCGCGTGCGTCGAAACAGTGCGTTCAAGTCGCGTCTGATTCCGGACTCGGCTTGAACCTCGTTTCCAGCCACCAGAACACCCCGGCCGCGATGGCAATCAGCAGGACGAACCACACCGCGTCCGGCACGCCCGTCGCGTCCGGCAGGCGCACGTTGCCGAAGGCGCCGATCTTTTGGATGTGCGCTTCGACCCACGAGAAGCTCAGCGCGTACAGGATGCCACCGACCAACATTCCGACCACGCCCACCACCGCATGCAGACTGCCGGTGGCCACGGCGGCGATCCCGGTGCCGGGGCAATACCCGTACAGCACCATGCCGACGCCGAAGAGCGCCGCGCCCAGCACCACGCCGAGCAGGTTGGTGGGTTTGATGTGGTACGTCGCATGGCCGGCGGCATGCAGCGCAAGCACGCCAAGGCCGCCTACGATGATGGCCGTGAACATGATTTTGAGGACCGTGAAATCGCGCAACCGGAACTGGTTCACGATCACGTTGTAGTCGGCCACGCCCCCGCGGTGGAGGAGCACGCCGAAAATCATGCCGATGGGCAGGGCGAGCCAACGGGCGGTTTCGCCGGTAAGAGGAAAGTCCATGTCGGGAAAGACTATTGCTTCGGTTGCTTGCGGAACAGGAGCGCGGCGGTGGCCACGCCCGCGGCAAACAGGGTGAGGAAGAAAACCCAACTGCTCAGCGCCAGTTGCAGCGAACCGCTGATGCCGTGACCGCTGGTGCAACCGCCGGCCATGCGCGCGCCGTACATGATCACGATACCGCCGAGGAAGGCCGCCAGCAATCGGCGTCCTGCGCCGCCGCCGAACCGTTGAGCCCAGGCGGTGGGCACCGCCTCGACCTTGAACGTCCGGCTCGTCAGGACGCTCGCCAAGCTGCCCAGAAAGGTGCCGACCAGGAACAACATGCCGTAGTTCCAGACGAAAGCGTTTTTCGCCCAATAGGGATTCTGCGCCACGCCGTCGCTGCCTAGCACCGGCACGGCGCAGGCACCCGCCGCCGCCGAAAGCGAGGTGGAAATCCCCAGCGGGTCATCCACCACCGCGAACGCGATCCAACTGAGAACCCCCAGGCCGGCGCCGACCACATAAGCGTTCCACCGGCCGCGGGTCTTTTCGAGCGGCTGGGTGGCTCTGGTCTGAGAATTGCCATTACCGCCGCAACCGCAGGTGGTGGCAGACGGGCGTTCGTCGGTAGTTGTCAGGTTGACCATGAGCGGTCAGGTTTTAGAAACGGCCGTTGGAAGTCAACGATCCGATCTCGCCTCCTGATGGGGCAAGGTCGGATCAGAGTCTTGGGTCAGCACCGCACCCGAGACGTTCCGAAAGGCGCAGCCCAGGCGATCAGGAGCGGGTGGCGGGTTTGCAGCAGGCACCGCTTTCGCTGCCGATGCCCAGTTTGCGGAAGATGATCTCGGCCGGGCAGAAGCCGGTAAAGGCCGACTGGATCAGGTTAAAGCCAACAAAGGCGGCCAGTAGCAGCCACCACTCGCTGACCCAGTGCGCCAGCGAGATGCCGATCAGGACCATCGTGCCGGCCAGGACGCGGATTGCGTTTTCGAGTTTCACGGTTCGATTTTGAGTTCGTGATTCAACGTCGGAGCGGTAAGAACCGCCGCCAGCCAAAAAGTTACAGCCAGTCTCCGGCTTTCCGAGAGACCGCGGACCTCCCGCGGTGCGCCGGCAAATGAACAATCGCCGCCGCGAGACTCGACCTCGCGGCGGGGAATTGGGAAACGATCGCCGCTGCGGGCGTCAACCGACCTGGCGCACCGAGTTTTCAGTGCCGAACGGGTTGGGAACCCGCAGCGTACACTCGGCGTCGTCACGCCATTCGCCGTCCACGAGAAAGCGGTAGTGGTGCGTGCCCGGCGGGAGCGGCACCACCACCTTCCACGCACCGCCGCCGACCGGCTTCATCGCGAGCGGGTGCTGCTGCCAATGAGTGAAATCGCCGACCAGCGACACATTCGAGGCGCCGGGCGCCGTGATGGTGAATTCCTGCGGTTTTGCGTTGGATGCTTTGCTCATCTTGCCCTCCGTTTTGGTTGGTCAGACTGACGAAACATGGTGTGCTAGCATACCCGATTTTCCGCAGCTTTCCAGTCAAACCTCCGTGCGGGCACGGGTGCTGGGGCGGGGCACGACATCCGCGAACCACTGGCCGCGCAGCCGCCGGCAGTTTCGGCCAGCATGGCCGCCCGCTTCACTCGCGCGGGGCGAGCCACTCGATGATCGAGAGGACGGCGTTCGAGCCCTGGCGGGCGTTCTTCGCCGACACTCGCACGCGACCTTCCGCGGTGTCGGTCGCGGTCACCTGCGCTTCGAGCCAGCGACCGTCGTTGAACTGTTCGAGCTCGGCGACGGTGCGCCCCGCGACACTCACGGTCTGCCGCCGGCCGCCTTCGAAATTGTCCGGGTCGATCACGAACACGCGCACCGTACCAGCCGCGCCTTTCGGCACTTGAAGCTCGACCTCGGCCACGTCGTTGCCGGCGAGGCAGTGGTAAACCGGCAGCGGCCAGCCCTCGAAACGGTAGCCCGTGATCGCCTTCGCCGCATAACCGGGTTCGGCAAACACGACCTCGCCTTGGCTACGGCCGCAGAGCATTTCCAGTTTCACGCCGCGCTCGCGGAGCCGTGCCGGGTCCGGGAGGGTTTCCTTCTCCGGCCAGAAGGCCGCTTCCGGCGCGGGCGCGCGTTCGGCGGCGCCTGGCATGGGCGGCAACGGCGCGTGCGGCTCGGTCTGGTACCAATAGACCGTGCTGGAGAACTGCAGCGTGTTGCCGCGCTTCGAAAACTCGCGGCGGAACATCGGATCCTCGTTCGCGCCGAAGCCGATTTCGACCTTCAGCGAGCGCTCGAAGCCGATCGCGTCCTGATCGAAGAACCGGTAGCCCATCGCGCCCTTCATGAATTTGTAGAAGCCGGTCAGCGGAAACTGGCTCTCCGTTGGCGGAAAGCCCCAACTGAATCCGAACGAGTCTTCGATGCCCTGGAACTCGATCGACGGCGTGGTCTCGCCATCGACATAGAATTTTTCGTTTTCGTCCACGGGGTAGCCGTCCCGGCCCGGCAGGCGCATGGTCACGTTCCAGCCCACGAACTTGCCTCGGCCGCGGGCGTCCAGCGCCAGGTAATCGCGTTGTCCGAGCAGGAGACCTTCCTGCCGCCAACTTGCGTGGAAGTAGCCGGTGTCTGCCGGCACCTCGGCGAGCGTCCGGTACATCACATAACTGTAACAAGGCATCAGCCGCCACAGTGCCTCACCCGGCGGCACCGGGCCGTCATAAACGAGTTCCACGCGGGCTGACTTTGCGAACGGCATGGGAAAGTACGCGTTGAAGCCGCGGCGCTTGTTCACCAGCGCCGTGTTTACTTCTTCGCGGAGGCCGTTCGGGTCGCAGAAGAAATCGACCAGCGGCACGTTCACGCTCGGCTGTTCCTCGCCGTCCCAAAACAGGCGCAGCAGCAGGTCACGGTTCAGCAACTGGAGCGGCTGGCCGAAATGGCTTTGCGGCAGCGCGAAGTGGATCATCGTGATCACCGCCGGGCCTTTGAGGTCGGCGACGACGACGCGGTTCGAGGTGTTGAACCGGGCGGTGAGCGGGTTTTCGATCCAGAGCGCGTTCGCGGCCTTCGTGCGGCCGGGCGTCAGATGCGGCAACGCATCCCAATCGGCGGCGCGGCCGATGACGGAAGATGAAAACAGTGAGAGTGCCAACGCGAAGACGAAGCGGGCTTTCATGGCGCGATTGAACCTGAAAGCCGGGATTGGGAAAGCCGAATCGGACAGCGGCTGTAGCCACGGGCCTCGGTTCGCGTTGACACGGCAAGGGTTGGCACCGACGGACGGCGGCTGCGAGGTTCGGATTCATAGCCGAAACTCAGAAGTGGCCGAAACGGGAGGACCTTTGTGAGTTTTTGAGTTTGGGCTTCACTAGGGTTCCGGCTACTGCGGCGTTCGGGTTGAAGCGAGGTCCAGCGAACGACCGCAATCGCAAACGCAACGGACGCGCCTTCGGCCTTGTCGCACGTCGCGTGCCGGCGCACAGTGCGGGGGTAGCCAATCATAGCCATGAAAACCAAGTTCGTTTCCGCGCTCGCCCTGCTCGCCTCCGGCGCCGTGACCTTGCTCGCCCAACTGGACCCCGGCAACCCACTCAACGGTCTGGAAAAACTGAAGGATTACGAGACCCGCCGCGCCTCGTCCTCGGACCCGGACTGGAAGAACGGCAACGCCGACGCGCGGCCCATCGCACCCGGCGGCACACTCACCCTCGCCGAACTCGAAGGGCCCGGGATGATCGTTCATTTCTGGTGCACCATCGCCCACGACGCGCCGTTTTACTCGCGGCTGTTGACGCTGCGGATGTACTGGGACGGCGAGGAAAACCCGAGCGTCGAGTGCCCCATCGGCGATTTCTTCGGCATCGGGCATGGCGTGGACAAGGCCTTCGTCTCGCTGCCGGTCAAGGTGTCCTCGGACGGCCGCGGGCGGAACTGTTACTGGCCAATGCCGTTCAAGAAGTCCGCGCGGATCACGGTCACGAACGAGAGCGACCAGCGCTGCCACGCCTTTTACTATTACCTCGACTGGCAGAAGCACCCGTCGCTGGCGGACGACACCGCTTATTTTCACGCCATGTACCGGCAGGAGTACCCGTGCGTGATGGGGCGCAACTACCTGCTGGCGGACATCGTCGGGCGGGGCCATTACGTTGGCACGGTCCAGAGCGTGTACCTGGTTTCGCCCGGCTGGTACGGCGAAGGCGATGACTTCTTCTTCATCGATGGCGCGACCGAGCCGCAACTCCGCGGGACCGGCACGGAAGACTACTTTTGCGACGGCTGGGGTTTCCGCGTCCAGGACGGGCCGTTTTATGGCACGCCGCTTTGGGAAGGGTACGACACCGGCGATCGTGGCACCGCCTACCGCTGGCACATCCCGGACCCGGTCACGTTCACCAAGTCGCTCCGCGTCGAGATCGAGCACAAAGGCTCGCAGACGTTTCCCGACGACAAGGGCGACGGCTTCATCGAGCGCGACGATCTGATGTCCAGCGTCGCGTTCTGGTACCAGACCGAGCCGCACAAACCGTGGCCCGCGCCGCCGGCCGGCAAGGACCGTCTGCCGTTCCGCGAACAAACGCTGGTGGTCGGTTACAAAGCCGTGCCGGCGGCGAAGCACTCGGAGGCGCCGCTGGAAGTCCAGGGGGTGGGTGGGGCGACCGACGGCAAACAGCTCTGGTTCCGGCCCGCCGACGCGAATGCCTGGGTCGAAGTGCCCTTCACCGTAAAAGACGAGATCACTGCCGAGCTGTGGGTGAAGCTGACGCATTCCTGGGACTATGGAACGTACCGCGTGAAGCTGGACGGCAAAGACGCTGGCACGTTCGATCTGTTAAACGCCAACGCCACGCCGACGCCGCACAAGCTGGGCTTCCATACCCTGGCAGCGGGGGCGCACACCTTGCGCTTCGAGTGCGTGGGCAAGGCCGAGAAATCCAAAGGCTATTTCTTCGGCTTCGATGCCCTGCAGGCTCGAATCCCGGTGTATTCGCGCCCGGCCAGCAAGGATCTGCGTGACCTGCAGGTGAAACCGCAGTGACCGTGAGGTTTGGCGCACGTGAGAACGCAGGGAACAAAGTGTTTCCACGCGGCCCCTCGAGTACACGCAGAAGTGTAGAGATTGCGGCCTGACCTGAATCGCGGCGGCTCAGGGGGTCAGCCGGCCTTTCTCGACTTCGCAATGAAGGACACCACGCACCGACCGGACTCCGGTTGCCGGCGGCGCGCGTCCGCCAAGATGGCGCGCAGGTCGAAATTCAGTTTCGCGGCGCGCGCCTCGCGCACTTCGCGCACCTGCTCCACAATGGCGTCTTTTGTCATGGGCCTAGATTCCCATCAATTCTTCCGGCGTGCAAATCACCGGACACGACCAACCCCGCTATCACCTTCAGGCGTGACGGCCGACGCCGGGCGGCTATGGTCGCGCCACCATGAACCCTAATCTTGCTTTTCGTCCCACCCGATGGCTGTTCGGCCTCGTTTTCGCGTTGGTTTGGGGCGCGACGAATCCTGCGTTCGCCGCCTTGACCGAGCCGCAGCAAGCGTGTCTCGCCAAGGCGTGGCGGCACGAGAAACACGGCTGGGTGTTTGTCCACGTCGAAGGCACGGCCCGCGAGCGCGGCTTCCAGCATGGTTACCTGCTCGCTCCCGAAATCGCCGAGTGCCTGCGCGTGCAGCGCGCCTTGTGGCATCACGACAGCGCGCTGGACTGGCCGTGGCTGGTCGAAAAGGCCAAGGCCATGTACGAGGCGCAGATCGACCCCGAAATCCTGGAAGAACTGGACGGCCTTGCGGAAGGCCTCGGCGCCGCCGGGGTGCCGAGTTCGCGCGCCGAGATGATCACCTACAACGCATATTTCGAACTCGCCTGGTATTGGTGGCCGCAACACAAAAAGACGCTCGACGCCTCGATGTTGCCGCCGCCCCGGCAGGGGTGCAGTTCGTTCATCGCCACCGGCAGCGCCACGGTGGATCACGGCGTCGTGCTCGGCCACAACAGCATGGTCGATTACCCGGAGGCCACGGCCAACGTGGTCATGGATATCGCGCCGCGGTCTGGCCATCGCATCCTGTGGCAGACATGGCCCGGTTGGCTGCACAGCGGCACGGACTTCTTTGTCACCGACGCGGGGTTGGTCGGCTCGGAGACCACGATTGGCGGCTTCCAGCCGTACGACGAAAAGGGCGTGCCGGAGTTCGTCCGGATGCGCCGCGCCACGCAGGACGCCAATTCCATCGACGAGTGGTGTGCGATCATGAGGCGTGGCAACACCGGCGGTTACGCCAACGCCTGGCTGTTGGGCGACGTGAACTCCGGCGAGATTGCGCGGCTCGAATTGGGCCTGAAGCGCGTGAGTTTCGAGCGCAAACGCGACGGCTGGTTCCTTGGCTCGAACATCGCCGAAGACCTCGGTCTGCTGCGCTACGAAACCGACTCCAACGAGAACGACGTGCGCCAGTCTAACATCGCCCGGCGCGCACGCTGGAAGAACCTGATGAACGCGCACGCCGGCAAGCTCGACCTCGCGCTGGCCAAACGCTTCGAAGCCGACCACTACGATTCCTGGCTGCGCAAGCCGCGGCCGGACGGGCGTACGCTCTGCGGGCACAACGAACTTGAACCGAATCCATTCGGCGCCTGGCCCGGCGCGCCGTTCTATCCGGCCGGGACGTTCGACGGCAAGGTGGTGGACACGAGGCTGGCGAAGCAGATGTCCTTCGCGGCGCGCTGGGGTGCCGCCTGCGGGCGCGCCTTCGACGCCGAAAAGTTCCTGGCGACGTACCCGCAATTCGACTGGATGCGCGGTCTGCTGAAAAGCCGGCCTCCGCAGCCGTGGACCGTGTTCCGCGCGGGCGAACGCCAGTGAACTCTTCCGGAGGTTCCAGACCGCGCCTTGACGGACCATGAATGAACCGCAGCCACAGGCAGGGACTGTGTTTTACGAGGAACGGCCGATCGAACCTTCGATGACGACAAGCTCGGCCGCAAGGCCTTCGCCCGCTCCATCGCGGAAGCCATCTCGCCGCCGGCGGCCCGGCGGGACGTTCGCCCCAGGTCACGCTGCCGTTGGGCAAGCTAGGCAATCGCTACCTGGTGGTGACGAGCGATGGCCACAACCAGATCGACGAGTCCGACGAGATGGACAACACGGCGGTGAGTGCAAGCGCGCTGGGGTTGCAGGCACCGGACCTGCCGATGGCGGAGTCGTTCGCGACGGCGTCGTTCGTTCGTTCGTCCACGTATTCGCCGGAACCGGCCAGGAATTCCAAACTTGCCGCACGCGTGGTTCTTCAAGCGTGACGGCCCGCTGGCGCCGCCTATAGTGCCGCGCATATGAAAGCCGCCCGGGTATCGAGCCGCCTGCGTTGTCTTTTCCGTCTCGCCGCGCTGCCCTTGATGCCCCTGGTCTGCGGCCCGGCCTGCGCTGACTCCGTTGCCAAAGTCGAGTCCCTCTCCGACCACCCCGAATTGGCGCTGCGTGCGACTCAAGCCTGGGGTGTCTTGGGAATCGATGTCGCCGCCCACGCGCCGGATCAGCCGGGTGAACCGCTGCGCATCGGCGAAAAGCCTTACGCCAAAGGCCTGGGCCACCACGCAAACGGCACCATCGAAGTGCTCCTTGACGGCATCTATGGGGTGTTCGAGGCGGAAGTGGGGCTGCAGCCGTGCGGCGGTGGCGGAAGTGTTGTGTTTCGCGTGCTCGTCGATGGCGAGGTGCGTTTCGAGAGCGGGGTGTTGAGAGCGGGTGAGCCGGCGCAGTCGGTCCGGGTGCCGGTGGCCGGCGCGCAGGAAATGACACTCGACGCCAGCGATGCCGGCGACGGCATCACCTGTGACATGGCCAACTGGGCGGAAGCGCGTTTGACCCGGTCGAACGAAAGCCCGGCGGTCGCCGCCGAACCGCCGGTGGACATCGCCCCGTTCGGTCGCATCGTCACCTGGGATCCGAATCGCATGGCGGGCACCCGCGCCTCCCGCCTTGAGGAGTTCCCCGCGGAAGACCTGTTCCTCGAAACCGACCTGCACGCCGACGCGGGCGGCAACTTCGCCGTGCCCGTCAGCACGAACGGCCTCGCCTGCATTGGCGTGCAATGGCTCAACCGCCGCGCCGTGAAGGAACTCGCGCTCGGCTTCCCTGACGCCAGCCGGCTGCCGTCCACGGATCAGGTGCGCGTGGAAGGCTGGTTCGGCGAGTCAGCCTGGCAAGGCCGATGGTTGCCGTTGGCAAGAGATCTTCAGCGCACGAACGACGCGCTGGTTCTCCGCGCCGCGACGAAGTCACCAGCGGGCGGGCTGCTTTTGACGCGCAAGGTGCGCTGGGTGTGGCCGGCGGTGGGAGAGACGACTCTCGTCCGGCGTCCGACGGTCTTCACGCGGTCGCGGTGGGCAACCACGCGGCTGCTCGTCCAGTTCGAGCAACCGCGTCGCGTGCCGGACGGTTTCGACGCGGCCAAGCGCGTCTTCGCCGGCGAGGTGATCGCGGTTTTCAATGGCGAGTTCGTGAAGCACCCCACGATCAAGTGGGACAATTCCCGCCCCCAGCCCCTGACCGTTCGCCACAGCCGCCCGTCCTCGCTCAAATCGGACCCGACACATCTGGTCCTCACGCTGCCGTGGGCACGCGTGGTCGTCGCTGTGCAGGACATTCTCGACCACGACGGCGTGTACCTTCCCGACTTCGGGGCGTTCTTCTGTCGCGCGGACCGCCCGATCTCGCTGGCCGACTACCAGGCGAAGATTGCCGGGCGCAAGACCATCCTCGAACAAGTCCGCGACCTGCCCGACCAGACACTCGCGCAGGCAATGACGAAAACGCATCACGACGCCCAAAGCGAGGGACCGGTCATGCTTTCGCTCGCCTGCGACAACACGAAGTACGTGGTCGAGCGCGACGGCACAGTGCGGTTCCGGACGACGCCGGACACGACCACGGACTGGTTCAAGTCCGCCGGCGCGTTGAGCCTGCGGTTTGAAAGCGATCCGAAGGAGACCCTCAGGCGCTGGCTCGATGGTGGCTGGCTGCCCATCCCGGTGATCCGCCGCGAGCACGGCGGGGTGATCTTGAGCCAACGGACGTTTGTGGCGCCGTGCGATGAAGACGGCGACGACCCGGCGCGACTCAACCGGCTTGCGATCTGCGCTGTCGAATTCAGCGTAAGCGGGGTCATTCGGGGAGACGTGTCGCCGCTCCGACTGTCGTTCGGAGCCGAGAGTCCGGTGACGCTCGAACCGGCGCCGTACGGATTTCTCGCGAAGCAGAATGGCCGGCCTTTCGCAGTCGTGGTGAGAAAGGAGGTTGAGGCGAAACTCCCCACCGTTTCCGGGGCTTCGCTGGTCTTTGACTCCGAGTCGGTCCAGGCGGCCGCCGACCGGTGGGTGGTGTACTTGCTGCCGCCGGCGTTTCCCGCGGCGAAGATCGCCAGCCTGCCTGACCCCGAGCGTTTGCGTGCGAGCGTCGAGCGCTACTGGAAAGCGGTACTTGCGCCGGCGACACAGATCGAAACCCCCGAGCCATTCCTCAACGACTTGATCCGCTCGTCGCAGGTGCGGTGCCTGATCGCGGCGCGGAACGAGGCTGGGGGCGCGCGCATTGCTCCGTGGATCGCGGCGATGAGCTATGGGCCGCTGGAGAGCGAGGCGCACTCGGTAATTCGCGGTATGGACTTCTTGGGCCATCACGAGTTCGCCCGGCGCGGGCTCGAGTACTTCATCCATCGCTACAACACGAATGGTTTTCTCACGACCGGCTACACGACGTTCGGCACGGCGTGGCATTTGTGGACGCTGGGGGAGCATTACGAACTGACGCGCGATACCACCTGGCTGCGGCAGGTCGCCCCCGAGAGCAAACGGGCAGGGCGCTGGATCGTCGCACAGACGGAGAAGACGCAGCGCGAACGAGCGCTCGGTTTCGCCGTCGAGGACGCGGAAGCCGCCTGGAAGCAGCGCCCCGGCCGCCCCTTCCTGATTCCCGGCTGTGCACCGGAGGCGGGTCTGATGCCACCCGGCGTGCTGGCGGACTGGAACGCCTTCGCATACCACTTTTGCATGGGCGGCTATTACGCGGCCGCGCTGCGCCATCTGGGCGAGGCCCTCGCGAGTCTGGGTGATCCCGAGGCCGGACGGTTCGCGGAGGCCGGTCAGCATCTCAGCGAAGAAACAGCGTTCAGTTTCGCGCGGACGCGGGCGGCTTCGCCTGCCGTCCCGCTGCGCGATGGCACCTGGGTGCCGTACTATCCCTCCCAAGTCCACAGCCCTGGAATGCTGGCCGATTTCTTCCCCGGCGAAGATGCGGGCCGAAGCTGGTGTTACGATGTGGAACTGGGCGCCTCTCAACTCGTGCCCACCGGCGTGCTCGCCCCGTTCGACGACGCGGTGGAACCTATGCTAAATCATATGGAGGACGTCCCGTTCCTCGCCGACGGCTGGTTCGATTACCCGGCTAAGGAGAACGAGCGCGATTGGTTCAATCTCGGCGGCTTTTCCAAGGTACAGCCTTACTATTGTCGCAATTGCGAAATCTACGCCCGGCGCGACGATGTGAAGCCGTTCGTCCGTTCCTATTTCAATACCCTGGCCGCGATGGTGAATCCGGAGGTCATGACGTTCTGGGAGCACTTCCACCATAGCGGTGCCTGGGACAAGACGCACGAGACCGGCTATTTCCTTCACCAAACACGCACCATGCTGGTGCAGGAGCGCGGCCTCGAACTCTGGCTGGCCCCCATGATTACCAGCAACTGGTTGAGGGATGGGAGGACTCTCTCGGTGACGAACGCTCCCACCCGTTTCGGGAAGGTCAGTTATCGTGTCACGTCGCACCTCACGCGCGGACAAATCGAAGCCGAAGTCCAGCCGCCGACCGAACGGCCGTTGCTCCGGATCGTCCTACGCCTTCGCCACCCCGATGGCCGCCCCATCGCGGGCGTTACTGTCAATGGCACCCGCCACGACGACTTTGACCCGCGACGAAACCTCGTTCGGTTGTCGCCGAACCGCGGACACCTGCGCGTCGTTGCCAACTTCCAGCCCGGCCCCAATCCGTAACGTGTATCGTCATGAAACCATCCCTGTTCTCACTGAGTCCGGTCGCGATAGCCGCACTGGCCGGGCTCTCCCTTCTCCAGGCCTTGCCCGCTGAGGCGGCGGTCGAGGTGGATGCGGCTGCAACCGGCGAGTTCTCCGTTCGTGCCTTTGGCGCCCGCGGCGACGGCGCGGCTGACGACACCGCGGCCATCCAAAAGGCGCTCGACGAGGCCGGCAAGCTGGGCGGGCAGGTTGTGCTCCCACCGGCGCGATACCTCGTCAAGGGCAGCCTCCGCATCCCGCCCGGCGTCACTCTGCAGGGCGTGATGGAATCGCCGGTCTGGAGCGCACCGTTGAGAGGTTCGATCATCCTGGCCACGGGCGGACGCGATCAGGAGGACGGTCCCGCGCTATTCGAGCTCGGCCATTCCGCGGCGGTTCGCGGTCTGACCGTGTGGTACCCGGAGCAGAAGCCCACCGACATTCATCCGTACTCGTGGACCTTTCACCTGCAAGGCCACGACAACACGGTGGAGAACGTCACGTTGATCAACAGCTACAACGGCATTCGCATCGGGCCCGAGGGCAACGTGCGTCACCGGATTCGCAGCGTCTATGGCTGCGTGCTGCGACGCGGCATCCTCGTGGACACCTGCTCCGACATCGGCCGCATCGACAACGTCCAGTTCCATTGCCATTGGTGGTCGGCGCCGGAAGTGGGCGGCGATTGGAAACCCGTGCACGAGTTCATGTGGAAGAACTGCGAGGCCTTCATCTTCGGGCGCACAGACTGGGAGTACGTGAACAACACCTTCGTATTCCCGGTCAACATCGGCTACCGCTTCATCGCCACGCAGAGCGGCGCGGCCAACGGCCAGTTCTCCGGCATCGGCGCGGATGAGGCGCAGATCTGCGTGAAAGTGGACGCCATCCAGCCGATGGGCCTGCTGATTTCGAACGGCCAGTTCGTTTGCATGCACGGCGACATCCGCACCGAGGTGCTCGTGGAAAAGACCTGCGCGGGTTCGGTGCGGCTGGTGAATTGCGCGTTCTGGGGACCGGCGCGGCAATGCGTGGTGTCGCACAGCCGGAGCTTCGTTTCGCTGTCGGACTGTTACCTGAGCAGTTCTGGACGCGAGAAAAACCCGGGTGTGTTCCTGGTGGAAGCGAACGGCGGAAAGCTCCAGGTGCGCGGTTGCAGCTTCGGGACTGACGAACCCGGCCTAGCGCTGCGACCGGGTCTGCAGCACGCGATCATCACGGAAAACAATGGCGTCCACGGCGTTGAGATCCTCAACGAGATCGGCGAGAAAGCGGTCATCGCCAACAACGAACCGGTGACTCCTGCGGGCCGGTGAAGCAAGCACTCATACTATGAAACGGAATCCTCTCAGTAACCTTTGTGGTGCCTTTCAAGGCCTGCTCCTGGCGGCACTCTTCCATGCCCCGGCCTTCGCCGACGGGACAGCGCCCGATGCACCTGGCCGTCAGGGTGCCACTATTTATGTCTCGAAACTCGGCGACAACTCTGACGGCTCCTCGTGGGGTAAAGCCTTCCACACGATCCAAGCCGCCCTCAGCGCGGTGCCGGATGATCAAGGAGGCCATCACATCGTCGTCCGCCCGGACACGTATATGGAGGCAAACCTTTATCCTGCCCATCGCGGCGCGGCGGGCGCCTACAACGAGCTGGTCGGCGATTCCGATGGCAAGCTTGGCTCCGGCACCAGCGGTTGGGCCGTGATTGACTCGGGCGACGCGGATAAAGGTTTCAAGAGCTACGATTGGTGG
>JAKCAB010000050.1 GCA_021839785.1 bacterium
GTTCGGTTTCACCTGGCTGGCTTTGGAAACCTTCCGGCGGCTGTCGCTGCGAACCTCACTTGCATGAAGCGTTGGTTGACGACTCACGGATTGGAACTGGCCGTCGCGGCGTTCTGCGGCTGGCAGGCGGCCGGCTTGCTGACGGCGTGGCAGCACTCGCCGTTCGACCATTTGGGCTGGCTGAGTTTCCTGATCTGGCTGGCGCCGCTGGGCGGCGCGTGGCGGGAGCGCACGCCGTGCCGGGAGACCGCGCTGATCCTCCCGATGCTGGCGCTGGGCCTGGCGGTCGCGGGACGGTTGTTGGAATTGAACGCGCTCAACTACGGCGCGTTGGCGGTCGCCCTGACGGCGTTGCTGCCCGGCGCCGCCCGCCGCAGCCTGTGGCTGGCCAGCGCCCTGGCCTGGATGCCGTTGCTGGGCTGGGTGGCTCGCGACTTTCCGCCCGGTGCCGTTTCGATGTTGCGCCTGCTGGTCGCCGCCGCCGGCAGCGCCGCTTGTTTTTTAACCGTGCCCAAGATTCAAACCGCATGAAAACCCGATGGGAACGAATGCTCTGGGGCGCGCTCGGCGTCGCCGTGGTGGTTTGCCTCGGACTCGAGATGTTGCCGCGCGCAAAAGTTGGTTCGCGACTCGACCAGTTGCCGCTCAACGGTCCGGGCCTTCGCGGCCAGGACCTGCCGCTGACGGCGGCGGAGTCCACCGTGTTTCACGAGACCCGCGTGGTAAAACGTCTCTACCAAGCGGGCGAAAGCCGCTTCGTCGTGCTCGTCGTCGATGGCAGGGGCGACCGGCACGCGCTGCACGATCCGCTTTATTGCTTCCGGGGCGCGGGCTGGACTGCTACCCGCGAATCGAGCGTTGCCCTGCCGGGTGGCCAGGCCAGGCACGTGCGGCTCGCCAAGGGCCGGCAAGCTGCCGAGGTCACGTATTGGTTCAGCGACGGTGAGCATCGCCACGCTTCCGCGCTGGCCGCGTGGTGGCAATCCGTGCGGTGCCGTCTGCGACTGGCGTCGGCGTCGGCTGAACCCGTGCTGGTGCTGGTGCAGCCCGTGACCGGCACGGCCGTGGACTGGCAGGAACTCCGGCGGTACTGCCCGCGGCTCTTCGCGATATGAGCGCGCGCGCGTCGCAAGCCGCAAGCCCCCGCCCAACCCTGGGCGTGGTGATCCGGTTCAAAAATTCGGCGGCCACCTTGCCGTCCGTGCTGGAAGCCTTGCGCCGGCAAACGCTCCAACCCGACCTCATCCTTGGCGTGAACAACCAGAGTGCCGACGGCTCCGCGGACCTTTTGCTCGCTGCGGGCGCGAAGGTCATCGACTGGACCGAGCGCTACAGCCACGCGCGCGTTCTCAATTTCGCCTTGCGTCATTGCCCGACGGACCTGGTGCTCGTGCTGAGTTCGCACACCGTCCTGCGATCTTCGGACGCCATCGCCAAACTCGTGACCGCCCTGTCCGACCCGCGCACTGCCTGTGCCAGCGGCAAATGGGATGACGATCCGTTTTACAGCGATGCCATCGACTGGGCCGAGTTGCAGGGCCGGGGACTGAAGTTCGGCTCCATTTACACCAACAGCATGGGAGTGCTCCGCCGTGCGCTTTGGGAACAAACCCCGTTCGACGAGACCCTGCCGACGATGGAAGACAGCGCGTGGGCGCTGGAGCAGGTCAGGAAGGGCCACCTTTGCCGCCGCGTGACGTTCGATTTCAGCTACGGTCGATCTGGCAAGGAAAGGTTCTTTGTCTTCGCCCTGCTCACGTTCAAGCTGGCGGGCCGGCACAACCTGCGCGTCGCCTGGCTGGGCCCTCGCCAACCGGCGGCCTGCCTTGCCGCCGGCCTGTCGAATCGACTGCGCACGTGGCTCCGGCCGACCGAAGACAACCGCGAACTTCGATTGCACCGGGAGCGGCTCTGGGCCTGGTTGACCTGGCGCTGGCGGTCGCTGCCCGCCGCGGAGTAAGTCACGAGGCGTGGGTTCAAAAAGTCCAGACCGGCTGAGTTTGTGAGTTTCGCCCGACCACGGAACAAGCGCGTGGCTTCGAAATTTGGCAACGGACGTGGCGAATGATCTTGCCCCGAATTTGGGCCCGGCCATAATGCGCGCCGCTGTTGACGTGCGACAGCGAGCGCGACACGCGAGGAGGCAAGCGCCACCCTTTGCGGCGCGTTGCGTGGTGGGATGCCGGAGCGGTCAATCGGAACAGACTGTAAATCTGTCGGGCTAACGCCCTACGAAGGTTCAAATCCTTCTCCCACCACCACTTTTCCCCGATCGAAACCTCTTGGCAGTGCTGAACGCGGCCTCCGCGCAGCCTGCGCCATTCACCCCCCAAAACAGGTATGGGAGATCGGCTTCCGACCGCCCGCAAGTCATGGCGAACGGACGCGGTAGAAGCGTTGCGGTTCGGTGAGGTTGTCTTGCACGGTGTTGGTCTGTAAGGCGTCAGCAGCGGCGAAGTTGGTCAGCACCTGCCAGGTCGTCGCCGGGAGGGCGGGGGCGAACTCGACCGTGTAGGCCTGGCCTGCCTCGGCCGCGAACTGGAACTGGAGCTGGTCGCCGGCTCTTGTCGGCTCGACCAGTTGTGGCGGCGCTGGCGTTGGCGGCACGCTGAATGCGAGGACCAAGGTGGGTTCGCTGCCGCTCGTTTCGCGACTCCCAAACCGGCGCGCGGTCAACGGGGTGGTTTCCGCCTGGCTGAGGAGCACCCAACCGTGGTTTTGCGCGGGGTCGCTCAACCAGGCCTGCACGTCCGCCACCAGGCCGGCCGAGGAAGCAAAGGCCAGGCTGGTGCCGGCGAGCGGTTGCGTGGCGCTGGTGGCCGTGGCGAAATCCGAGCCCACCGCACCGCCGGGCGCGGTCCAACTTCCCGGCCCGCGCGAGTTCCAGGAAGATTCG
>JAKCAB010000639.1 GCA_021839785.1 bacterium
GACGCTAGCCCAGGCCGGATTGAGTTAGCCGCCAATTCGCCTTTCAAGCCGCCGCCGCCTCGCGCTACCTTCGGCTCCCCGATGGCCCTCGACGCCCAACTCACGCCCATGATGGCGCAGTACCGCCGCATCAAGAGCGAACTGCCGCCGGGCACGCTGCTGTTGTTCCGGCTGGGCGACTTTTACGAGATGTTTTTCGAGGACGCGCAACTCGGCTCGCGCGTGCTGAACCTCGCGCTCACCCAACGCCAGGCCACCCCGATGTGCGGCCTGCCGTACCACGCCGCGGGGAGCTACATCGGGCGGTTGCTGCGCGCCGGCCATCGCGTCGCCATTTGCGATCAACTCGAGGACGCCCGACCCGGCAAGCTGGTCAAACGCGAGGTCACCCAGATTCTGAGTCCCGGCGCGCATTTCGACGAACGGATGCTCCACGCCGAGCGTAACAACTTCCTCGCCGCACTGTGCCGCGTCGGCAAAGGCCTGGGCCTGGCCTGCGTGGACCTGACCACCGGTGATTTTCAAGTGACCGAGGTGGCCACCGAGGCGGCGTTGCTCGCCGAACTGGAACGGCTCCGGCCGGCTGAGCTGGTGCTGCCCGCCGAAGCTTCCGAGCTACGGCAGTTGGCCCAAAGCGCCAACCGCGTCGTCAGCGGCCATGACGACTGGGCCTTCGCCCCGGAGACGGCGCAATTCACGCTCCGCGACCACTTCAAGGTGGCGAGCCTCGACGGCTTTGGCCTGCGCGACCGCCCGGCGGGCATCGGCGCCGCGGGTGCGCTGCTGCATTACCTGACCAACCAGTTGCGGCGCGACGTGGCGCATTTGACGCGGCTGACGTTTTACCAGCCGGCGGACTTTCTCATCCTCGATGCCACGACCCTGCGCAACCTGGAAGTGCTCGAACCGTTGCACCGCGACGCCCCGCGCGAGACTTGCCTTTACGGCGCCGTGAACCGCACCGTCACGCCGATGGGCGCGCGGCGGCTGCGCGCCTGGTTGTCGCAACCGCTCGCGGCGGTCGAGCCGATCCGCCGGCGGCAAGCAGCGGTTTCAGCCTGGCTCGCCCACCCGGAGCCGCTTGATCGCTTCCGCGCCGGACTCCGCGAAGTGCGCGACCTCGAACGCACGGTCAGCCGGCTCAGCGTCGGCACCGGCAACGCCCGCGACCTCGTCGCCCTGCGGACCGGCCTGGAACAGGTCCCCGCGCTCAAAACCCTGTTGATCGCCGTGGCTACGGCCGGCGCGGCGCCCCCGGCGGGATTTCGTGAACTGCCCATCGCCGGACTGGCGGAAACGCCGCCCCCCAACGCCGCGCCCCCCCCCGGGTTGGTCGCGGAGTTGAACGGCGAGCTGGGCGATTGCCCCGAACTCGTGGACTTGATTGCGCGCGCCATCGCGGACGAACCGCCGCTCGCGGTGAAGGAAGGCGGAATGATCCGCGACGGTTTCGACGCCGCGCTGGACGAGCTCCGCGGCGCGGCCCGCGGCGGCAAGGACTGGATCGCCCAGCTTCAGCAACAAGAGATCGAGCGCACCGGCATCGCCTCGCTGAAAGTGCGCTTCAACTCCGTCTTCGGTTATTACCTCGAAGTCACCAAGGCGAACCTGGACAAAGTGCCGCCGGACTACGTCCGCAAGCAGACCATCGCCAACGGCGAACGCTTCTTCACACCCGCGCTGAAGGAAATGGAGTCCAAGATCCTCGGCGCGGAAGAGCGGGCGATGAAGCTCGAATACGATTTGTTCCTGCGCGTGCGCGAGGCGGTGCTGGGCCGCTTGCCGGACATCCAGCAAACCGCCCACGCCTTGGGCCAGCTCGACGTGTTGGCCGCTTTCGCCGAAACCGCGCGCTTGCACAACTACTGCCGGCCAGAGGTGCGCGACGAAGGCTGGCTCCAAATCCGCGACGGCCGGCATCCCGTGCTCGAACAAGCGATGACCGACGAGCGCTTCGTGCCGAACGATGCGTCGCTCGCGACCCTCACCCCGGCCCTCTCCCATCCGATGGGAGCGGGTGGCCGCAAGTCGGGTGAGGGGGCGGGTGAAGTCCGAAATCCGAGATCCGAAATCCGAAGCGACCTGGAACCTCCGGCCTCCGGTATCGGGCATCCGGAATCCGCTCCCTCGCCCCTCGCCCCTCGCCCCTCGTCCTTCCCCCAAGTCGCCCTCATCACCGGCCCGAACATGGCCGGCAAAAGCACCTACATCCGCCAGGTGGCGCTGCTCGCGTTGCTGGCCCACACCGGCAGCTTCGTTCCCGCCGCCGCGGCGCGCGTGGACCTCGTGGACCGCATCTTCACCCGCATTGGCGCCAGCGACGACCTCGCGCGCGGCCAGTCCACCTTCATGGTCGAGATGTCCGAGACGGCGAACATCCTCAACAACGCCACCGCGCGCAGCCTGATCGTCCTGGACGAGATCGGCCGGGGCACGAGCACCTTCGACGGCCTGAGCCTGGCCTGGAGCATCGTCGAGCACCTGCACAACCAGGTCGGCGCCAAGACCCTGTTCGCCACGCATTACCACGAGTTGACCGAACTCGCCGGCAAGCTGCCGCGCGTGAAAAACTTCAACGTGGCGGTGCGCGAGTGGAACGACCAGGTGATCTTCCTGCGCAAGATCGTCGAGGGCGGCACGGACAAGAGCTACGGCATCCAGGTCGCCCGGCTGGCTGGCGTGCCCCGGAGCGTGATCGACCGGGCCAAGGTGATCCTGCGCAATCTCGAAGAATCCGAGCTCACCCCCGAAGGCACTGTCCGCCGCCCCGCCCGCCACCGCGCCGAGCGCGAGAAGCTCCAGCAACTCGAACCGCCCCCACAGTTGGATTTGTTCGGGTGAGGCTGCCAGGGGAAGCTACGACGGCCAGGAGATTTTCCGATACTCGCTCGGGGT
>JAKCAB010000317.1 GCA_021839785.1 bacterium
TTTTTGCACCGCCCCAGAAAAGCGAAATTGCCCCGCCGCGGCAAGCCGCCAGGCCCGGCAACCGACCCAACGCGCCGGTCAGGTGCATCCCGAAATTGCCGGCGCTCCGGAACCCGCGAATTCCGGCGCGCCAGCGACAACTTCGGGATGCACTGGCGCCGGTCTTTCGCGGGCCGCGCGCGTTGCATTGGGGAACGGCGCGTGTTATTTCCGAGCGCATGAAGTTTATCGTGCGATGGCTGTTCCGCCTGCTGATCCTCGCGATCATGCTGGCCATCGCCACCGTCCTGCTCAAGGACACCATTCTCAAGGAACTGGCCGAAGTACGGTTCCGCCGCGAGACCGGGCTGGAGGTGGACATCGGCCGGCTGGAAGTCGGGTTGCTGTCGCCGACCGTCACGGTGGAGGATCTCAAGCTTTACAACCCGCCGGAATTCGGCGGCGCGCCGTTTGTGGTGCTGCCCGAACTGCACTTCGAGTACGACCGCGGGGCGTTCGCCACCGGCGCTTTGCACCTGCGCCTGCTGCGCGTGAACCTCGCCGAAATCAGCTTTGTGCAGAACGCCGCCGGGCGGTGGAATATCCAGGTCATCAAAGAGAAGTTCGCCGAACCCGCGCGGGCCGCCGGACGAACTCCGTTGCGTTTTGCCGGCATCGACACTTTGAATCTGACCTTGGGGCGGGTGCGGCGGCAGCGCTTGGGCGCCCCGGCGGAAGACGCCGCCATCAACCTCGGCGTGCGCGGCGAAGTCATCACCAACCTCAAAACCGAAAAGGACCTGTATCTCACGCTCGCGCGGCTGGCTTTGCGCGGCGGTTTGCTGCGCCTGCTGCCGCCCAGCGCCAGCACGAACGTCCTGCCGGCCCCGCTCGTGCCCGCGCCGTCTGCCCAGGTGCCATCGGCCCGCTCACACTGAAAGCCGGGTCCGCCGGGTTGCAGAGGATGGCGGACGACTCCATCTTGCCACCATGCGTGTCCTGATCGCGGGGTGCGGTTACGTGGGTCGGCAGCTCGGCGCGGCGCTGGCCGCGCATGGGCACCACGTCGTTGGCCTGCGACGTTCACCCGCCGCGGCGGAGGCGCTGCGCGCGGCGGGCATCGAACCCGCGTTCGGCGACGTTGCCGATCGTCCGAGTCTGGACGCGCTCCCGCTGCCGTTCGATTGGGTGGTGAATTGCGTGGCCTCAGGCGGCGGCGGGCCGGAGGACTACCGACGCACTTACCTGAAAGGCACCCGCCACCTCCTCGACTGGCTCGGCGCGTCGCCGCCGGCGAAGTTCATTTACACCAGCAGCACCGGCGTTTACGGCCAGACCGACGGCGCGGACGTGGACGAAACCAGTCCCACCGAACCCGTTTCCGCCACGGCGCAGACCCTCGTCACAACCGAACGGGTCCTGCTCAAGACGGCGCGTGAACGTGACTTTCCGGCGATCGTGCTCCGACTCGCCGGCATCTATGGTCCGGGCCGCGGCTACTGGCTGCGCCAGTTCATCGCCGGCGAGGCGCGGATCGAAGGCGAGGGGCGTCGCATCCTCAACCTGGTTCACCGCGACGACGTGGTGAGTGCGATCCTGACGGTGTTCGAACGCGGCCAAGCGGGCGAGGTGTACAACGTCGTGGACGATGCACCGGTCACGCAGCGCGGCTTCTTCACCTGGCTGGCCACGCGGTTGAACCGCCCGCTGCCACCGGTCGTCCCGGAGGATCGGGCCGCCAAACCCAAACGGGGTCTGACCAACAAACGGGTGAGCAACCGCAAGCTGAAGGTGGAGGTGGGTTACCAGTTCCGGTATCCGACGTTTCGCGAAGGCTTCGAGCCGGAGTTGGAAGCGCTGGGGTTCGCCCGCCAGGCGTAACGGCCTGGGGGCCGGATTTCGCCGCGGCTCGGCGGTTCAGAACTTGATCGCCGCGGCGGCGATTTGGGCAAGGTTTAGAACGTTCGCCGGGAAGAGCCCGAGCCAAAGCATTCCGAACAGGCACAAGCCCAGCACCGCGCGTGCCGGCCAGGACACCGCGAGGGGTGAAACGTCGGCTGGGTTCTCGCCCCAATACACGGCGCGAATCACGCCGAAGTAGTAATACAGCGAGATCACCACGGCCACGATGGTCAACCCCGCCAGCCAGTACAGCCCAGGGTGGGTCGCGCCACCCAGGATCGCCGCTTTCAACAACAGGAACTTGCCGAAAAACCCGGCCAGCGGGGGCACGCCGGCGAGCGACATCATCGCCAGCGTCAGGCCGCCGGCCAGGAACGGCGACCGTTGGCAAAGTCCGGCGAGGCCCGGGATTTCGTCCGCGTCCGTGCCGCGCCAGGCCAGCGTCGCCACCAGGAACACCGCGAGCACGGCAAACAGGTAACCGCCCAAATAAAAGAGCATGGCCGCCACGCCTTCGGTGTTCCCGACGCAGACACCAATCAAGAGATAGCCGGCGTTGGCGATGCTCGAATAGGCCATCAGGCGCTTCAGGCTGCGTTGTGGGATGGCACACAAAACACCGTACAGAATCGTCAGCGCAGCGACGACCAGCAGGGCGTGGTTCCAGCGCGCGGTGACGGCTGGCGCGGCGACGAAAAGCACCCGCAGCAACAACACGATGCCCGTGGCTTTCGAGCCGACCGCCAGAAACGCCGTGGTGGGCAACGGCGCGCCTTGACACACATCCGGCGCCCAGATTTGAAACGGCACCGCCGCGACCTTGAAGCCGAGTCCTACCAAAACCAGCAGGAGCCCGATGGCCAACAGCGGGCTCTGCAAAATCTCCGGCGGGCTCGCCGTCAGGTGCAGAAAATTCATCGTGCCTGAAACGCCGAACACCAGCGCGATGCCGTAAACGAGGAACGCCGACGACAGCGCGCCGAGGATGAGGTATTTCACGCCGGCCAGATCG
>JAKCAB010000488.1 GCA_021839785.1 bacterium
CAATATCCACAAGGCCTCGGCCCGACCATCCCCGAGGTAGCGGAGCTGTTGCCGGATCTGCACCCGGTCGCCAAAACGTGCTTCAGCGCGTGCGGCAGCGAGGCGTTCCTGGCGCAACTGACCGGCACCGAGCGCAAACAAGTGTTGCTCGCCGGCATTGAGGCGCACGTGTGCGTCTATCAAACCGCGATGGATTTGCAGGCTGCCGGCTACGAGGTCGAGGTTGTTGCCGACGCGGTGTCGTCACGCACTGCAACCAATCGCGACTTGGGCCTGCAACGGATGCACGACGCCGGGGCGCGGTGGACCAGCGTGGAGATGGCGCTGTTCGAGCTCTTGCGAACCGCGCAGGCGCCGACCTTTAAAGAAATCGCGCGGCTGGTTAAGTAGCGGGCTGAGCCGGCGACTTCGATCGCGGCAGCAGAAAGCACAGCGCCGCGGCGAGGAACATTCCAGCGCCCAGGAGCGCGAACGGCAGATCGGTGCTGCCGGTCTGTTGTTTGAGCGCGCCCACGAAGGCATTCCCCGCCCAGCCGCCCACGTTGCCGATGGCGTTGACCAGCCCCATGACGCCGCCCACCACGGCGCGCGGCAGCGCTTCGGCGGGCACGGCCCAAAACGCCGCCTGCCCGGCGAACGGCCCTTGAATCGCGACGCACAGGAAGCCGAACGACAGCCAGAACGAGTACCTCGCGGCCAGCACGCTGCCGATCAGGCCCACGCCGCTGAGCGCATACACCCAGGCCACGTGCATCCGGCGTTCCTGCCGGCGATCCGAGCTGCGCGAGTTGACGACCATCAACACCGCTGCCACGAGGTACGGCACCGCGTACAAGACACCCGTCTGCAGGCCGGTGAAATTACGGCCGGGCGATTTCAGCGCCTCGCTCAGGAAGGTGTTGCAGCCGTATGCGGCGCAATTTTGCAGGAAATAGATCGGCACCAGCACGAACACCAGCGGGTGCAACAACGCCCGCCAAAACGGTGTCTTGGCCGCCGGTTCGATTTGCTGGGCCTCACGCGCCAGCGTGGTTTCCAAGTGCTCGCGCTCCTCGGGCGAGATCCATTTCGCGTCGCGGGGCGAATCGCTGATGAAGAACCACCAGATCGGCAGCCAAAGGAACGGCAGCGCGCCTTCGGCAATGATGGCCACCCGCCAGTTCGTCTGGCCGAGCAACCAGCCGGTGACGGGCGCGGCGCCGGCCACCGCCAGCGGTTGGCAGAGGATCCAGTAGGCATTGGCGCGCGCGCGCTCGGCCGTGGGGAACCAGTTGGCCAACAGCACCAGCGTGGCGGGGTACACGCCGCTTTCCGCCACGCCGAGCACAAACCGCATCCACTTGAACTGGTTGGCGGTTTGCACCAGGCCACAGCCCACGGCCGCGACGCCCCAGGCAATCAGGAAAAGGCTGATCAGCTTGCGCGGACTCCAGCGGCTGGCCAGGTAGCCACCGGGAATTTGCAGCGCGAGATAACCCCAAAAGAAGATGCCGATGGCATTGCCCTTGAGCTTGTCGTCCATGCCCAGATCGCGCATGGCGGTGGACAGGGCGGGATCGAAGGCGAGGGCGACGTTGGTGCGATCCACGTACGAAATCGTGTACATGATCAACGCCACCGGGATGATGCGGAGCCACCGCTCTTGGGGAATCGTCTTCATCGGTGTCGGCGGGCTTCCTAACAGCGACGGGGGCAGGTGTCGATACGATAGGCGGAATTCGCACGAATTTCCGTGGCGCGGGTCCGGAAGAGTGAAACGCGGCGCAGTGAGCTTTGACAGTTGGGGCACACTGGGGCATCGTCCCTGTCAAGATCATGGAAGAGCACTATCATAATATGGTGGCAGACCCGAACGAGTTGACACGCGAGCGGTTGGTCGAGGATTTGCGCACGCTGGTCCACGATGCCGAGCAGTTGCTGAAGTCTGGGGTCGGCGAGGCCGGGGAAAAGGCGGCAGAATTACGCGCCCGGCTCCAGGCCTCGATCGCGAAGGCCAAAGAGACCTGCCAGCGGCTCGAAGATCGCGCGATCGCCGGCGCCAAAGCGGCGGATCGCGTCATTCGCGCCCATCCGTACGAATCCATGGGTGTGGCCCTTGGGTTCGGACTGCTTTTGGGCGTGCTGATCAACCGGCGCTAAACGCATGCCTTCCGGCGACCCGCCGACCGGCAGCCTTTTCGATTCGCTCCGCCGGATGTTGGAGGCCGTCTTGGGCCTGGCCCAGCGGCGGCTCGAACTGTTTGCCGTCGAAGCGCAGGAGGAGAAGTTCCGCGTCCTCGACCTGCTGTTTCGCGCCGCGGCGGTGATCGTGCTGAGTTTGCTGACCTTGGTGGCAGCGACCGCCACACTCGTGGTTGCCTTGTGGAACACCTCGCCGGTCCTGGTGTTGGTGCTGGTGACCGTGGGCTACGGCCTCGCTGCGGTCGCATTGGCAGCAAGTCTCCGGCGACGCCTCCGCGAAGGACCGAAGCCTTTCGCCGGCACCCTCGAAGAGTTCCGGAAGGATCACGAATGGTTGGGCAAACCGAAATAAACCAGCTCGCCGAGCACAAGCGTCGCCTCATCGAGGAGTGCGACCGCGAGCGGAGCGCCATTCGTTCGCACGCCCACATGGTCGCCACGAAGCTCAGTTGGATCGAGCAGGTTCGTGAAATCTACCATCTCGCGCGGCCGGCGGTCTGGGTGGGCGCCTCGCTGGTGGGCTTGCGGGTGGCGTCGCGGCTGTCGCGGGCAGCCCGGTTGCTGGGCAGCGCGTTCTGGCTGGTGCGCCACGGATCCAGACTGCTCCGCCGGCGACGGGCTCGGGCGCATTGACCTGGCTATCCGTTGTTATCGCCCGCCGCTCGCGTCGCCGTGAGGTCGCCGCCGGCGATGCGCCGATGCGGCGC
>JAKCAB010000545.1 GCA_021839785.1 bacterium
CCGATCTCACCAACTGGTCCCTGACAGCGGAGGAGCCTGCGAGATCGCTACAGAGTATTTGAACGAACGTGACGGGCCCCATGAAGGGCGCTTTATAGCCATTCGCACCAAAAGTCCCGGTATCGATTGCCAACCGATCAAAGATCACTTGATCCGGATTGTCCCGCTCGACCACCTTGCCACGGACTCTCACGCGATTGCCTTCCCGCGCCAGTGATAGAATCATCGTAACCGGCTCTACGAGCCTGGCCAGATATTGATCGGCAAAAACCGTGGCTTCGGAGACGGTCTGGTCCGTCCACAATTTGCCAAGCGTTACGCGGTTCTGATAGCGGAACAATCCATAGTTGTTCCCCGCATCAAACACCACCTGCAGACCGGCATACGTTGTGGCGTCATTCGCGTTCACCACATCCACGCGGAACTCGATGGAGCGCCCTTCCGGAATCGCGTAGTCACAGAGGTAGTAGATGCCCGCGAATCCGCCACGGGTCTGACTCATTTTCAACTGGCCATCAACGACTGCATAATCGGCCTCTCCGCTGCTGGCGAATACCCGGTGCTTCTTCGTACTTTCGAAGTCATCAATGACATCGGCCTGGAGCGGCGGCGCCAGCCAGGCCAGGGCCACGACGGTGGCCAGTAACGCGGTGCGCACTCCGGCGCCAAGTGGCCGGAGGGATTGATCGTAAGGTCGAGCGTTCATCGGCTGTCCTTTCTACAAGTGAGTGTTGTCGTTCTAACATTGTTGTGTTTCTTCACCGCTGGGTGCCGGCGTCCACACGGATCGACCGGAGCGACGCGCGCTCTCGTCGAGATTGACTTCCCGCCGGCACCCGTTGTCCGCCCACACGGGCGAACTGCGTTGGCGCCCTGGATACCCTTGGTCACTGGCTAATGCACCCGGCGTGCCAGGGACCGGAGCGCCGCGGATCCTGGCGGCAAAGCAGCCGAAGTTCGTGGGGTGGCTTTCGGAGGCGGCGCGAAGAGTCGATTCGGTCCGGGCAACTCGGCTACGGCATTGGGCGTCAGAGGGTTTCGCGCGGTCCGACCGCCTCGCATCGGAGGGCACTCTCCCTTGTTGAGCGGTAAATTGCGGTGCTGGGTCGAAGCGGCAGTTTGTTTGTAACCGGCGGCGGCCCGCGTCTCCTGGCCGCGCCTATCCAAAATCCATCCAAGCTATTCAAAACCGATTCGGGATAGATTCGGGATAGGTTAGGAATAGCGCCGGGGGAGAAGCACCCCCCGCTCACCCGCGTCGGCCAACGAACCGACGGGATTGGGTATTCTTGGCGGCGAGGGTCAACCGCCCGGCTGCGCCGTATCCGCCGGTCACTGGCCGGCAGGCACCGCCAGGATGGGAAACTGGTTCGTGGCGCCGAGGATCACCTGGCCTTCGAGCCGCGAGTTGCTGAATAAAAACTGGAGCGCGGCCTCGTTGGTCATCAATGCCTGCTGGTTGGCGATCTGCCGGTTCGCCGGCTAGGTTCGTGACCAGCAGGTTGCCGTTGAACACCACGGGTTGTTGCAGGCGGACGTTCGTGCCGATGGCGTTGAGCACGAGCGTTTGCACCCTTTGGCTCGGCGGACCCGCTTGCGGCGAAATCGTCCGCGCGGGCGGCTGGGCCTTGACGGCGGACAGCGTCGAAGCCGGAGCTGATGCCACCGCCTCCGTTGCAACCACCGCCTTCGGCTGCGCGGCCGGCGCCTCGTTTAGTGTCGCCGCGTAAACCGAGCCGTCCGCGTCCACGAGCTGGATTTGCGGGCCGGCCTGCTCGATGCGAAACGAGTTCAAGACCGGCGTCACTGGCGTGGCCGCCGCCTGAACGTAGCGTTGCTGGAGCACCGGGACGTTGGCCACTCCGCGAAAGGTCGCGCCGAAGCGGGGTTCCGGAGCCGGCGCGGCCAGTCGGCGCGTCGCCGGTGCGCGGCCTGGACCGGGCGCGGAAGCGACCACTGCCGTTCCACCCGTGGCTCCACCGGAGCGTAACGCCGTCCGAACGGCGGGGGCAGAAACCGTTGCCGTGGTGCCATACCGGGCGGACTTCGATTCGGCTTCCGGCGTCGCGACCGATCTCGTCAACCCGGCGGCCGGCGTTTGAGAAACCAAGTTGGCCGGCAAGGGAGCGCCTGGCACGGGCTTGAAGAGGTCGCCTTTCTCCTCGGCGTGGTCAGCAACTGGCGCAGCATTGGGAGCGCCAAGCCTGCCGCCGGCAACTTCCATTAACGGCGCGGCCGCTGGTGCGCCGGCGGCTGGTGGCGGATTGCTGGGCAGCGTCGCCGGTGTCTCGGCCGGTGCCCGCGCGGCAACGGCGAACTTGGCGCCGCTGGCCCCAAACTGCTGCCAAACGACCGCCCCGACTACCGCCAGCGCCGCCGCCCCGGCCCAGGCCCACGGCCGCGCCAGCCAACGCCACCCGGCAAATGCCCGAGTCCCGGCTCGGACAGCTTCCGCTGCCGACTGACGTTCGATCTCGCGGTGCAACTGCGCCCGGACGTGCGCGGGCATGGTCAGCGGCCCGCCCCAAGCGCGACGCCGCTGCTCGGCGTAGCGGCGCAGCGCGTCTTCGATCGGTTGCCGGTTTTCGTCGTTCATCGCAGACCTAGGTTAGACGGGTTTCGACGGCGCGGATTCCTCCCGCCGCGCGGCCTTTACCAGGTCGGCCAACCGGCCGAGGCATTTGTGGAGGCGCGAGCCGGCGGCCTTGACGGTGATGCCGAACGCGCGGGCGATTTCCTCGTAACTCAATTCGGCGAAGAAGCGCAGTTCGATCACTTCCCGGCAAGGATCGCCCAGCCGATCCAACGCCGCCCGCAGCCAGGCGCCTTGCTCGCTCGCAGCCAGCAACTGATCGGGTCCGCGCTCGCTGCTGGGCAGGTCCAGTGT
>JAKCAB010000513.1 GCA_021839785.1 bacterium
TGTGCGTGGTCATCGGCGAACCGCCGCGCTGCACGTCGCGAATGGCCGCCAGCAATTCGGCGCTGGTCGTGCGTTTGAGGAGATAGCCGGACGCCCCGGCAGCCAGCGAGTTGAAGATGTTGTCCGTGTCCTCGTAGGCAGTGAGCATCACCACCAGGGTTTCCGGCGCCAGCACCTTCAACTGGCGCACGCACTCGACGCCGCTCATGCCGGGCAGGTTAATGTCCATCAGCACCACGCTCGGACGCTCTTGGGGAATCGCCGCCAACGCTTCCTCGGCGGTGGCGTGCTGGCCCACGCACTGGAAGCCGTCGGCGCGGCCGATGACGCGGGCGAGCGTGCCGCGAAGCTGGTCGTTATCTTCGACGAGGGAAACGGTGATCGGCATGGCGCGGGGAATCAGGCGGGGTCGAACGGCGCAGTCAGGCGAACCACCGTGCCCTGCTCCGGCGCGGGTTCGATCGCAAAACTGCCTCCAATATCGGTTAAACGTTTATGCATGTTGCGCAGGCCATTGCGCGACCGCGCCCGCTCCGAATCCATGCCGGCGGGACCGCGGCCGTCGTCCTGGATTTCGATGGTGAACCGGCCGGGCTCGAGGCGCAACCGCAGCCAGACCCCGGAGGCCTGGGCGTGGCGAACCACGTTGGTCACCGCTTCCTTGGCGGCGAGGAAGACGTTGTGCCGGACTTCGGGCGAAATCGACGCGACCGGCAGTTCGCCGGGCACTTCCAACCGGTAACGCAAGCCGGCCACTTCCAAGTATTCCTGGGCGTACTTGCACACGTAAGTAACCAAGCCTTCGAGCGTGTCGTTCGACGGGTTGACGGTCCAGACGATTTCGTCCAGCACCCGCGTCGTGTCCCGCGCCGCCTGGGAAATTTGCTGGGCGTGCGCGGCCACGTCGTCCGGCGAATCCTTGTCGCTTTCCACGAGTTCCCCGAGCAACGAGATTTGGGTCATGCTGGCGCCGAGTTGGTCGTGGATGTCGCGCGCGATGCGCGCCCGCTCTTTTTCCAACGCCTCCTGCTGACGCAGGCGCTCCACCTGGCGCTGTAACTTCTGCGTCGAGAAATAATGCACCACCGCCACGATCAACCCCAGCAGGCCGGCCGCGCTGGCGGTCAGAAACCACCAGGTCTGCCAGAACGGCGGCAGCACCGCGATCGCCAGCGAATTGCCGGTCTCGTTCCAAACGCCGTCCTCGTTGCACGCCGTGACCCAAAACGTGTACCGGCCAGGCGGCAGCTTCGGATAGCGGGCCACGCGCTCTTTGCCCGCGTCGGTCCACCCGTTCTCGTGCGGTTCCAGCCGGTAGCGGAAACTCGCCCGTTCCGGCGCGCCGAGGTTCAGCGCCGTGTAATGAATCTCCAGCCGGCCTTTGCCCGGCGGGATCGTGATCGGCGACAGGTTTGCGGTGCGAAAACGGTTGGTCTCCTGCAACGCGCCCTCCACGACCACGGACTCGATCATCACCGGAGGCGGGAATGGATTGCGGACCAGCTTGGCCGGCTGAACCGTAGCCAGCCCTTTGATGGTCGGAAACCACAGCGTGCCATCGCGCGTCCGGCACGCTCCCGGTTGCGTGCCGAGCGGGCACTCCGCCACCGGCAGACCATCCAGCCGACCGTAAACGCGCGCGACGATCGCGTTGGTCAGACCCCGCGCGGAGTCGTTCAGCGTCCGTTTCAACACCCGCTGCAAGCCGACGTTCGAGCCGAGCCAGAGATAGCCTTCCTCGTCTTCGAGCAGGTAGCCGACGCTGTTGCTCGCCAGACCTTCACGGGTCGTGAAGTGGACGAAATGCCCTGCCTCGAGGCGCGCCAACCCGCCGCCATCGGTGCCCACCCACACCACGCCATCGGCGTCCATCCAGAGCGACAACACGTTGTCGCTGGGCAGCCCATCGGTCGTTCGCAACGCGCCGAACCGCCCGTCGCGAAACCGATTCAGCCCGCCACCGGCCGTGCCCACCCAAAGGCCGCCGTCACGATCGTCGGCCAGCGCCCGCACGTCGTTGGCGGTCAAGCCGTCGGCCGTGGTGAAAACCTTCCAACCGCCGTCGTCGCGGAGCGCCAGCCCGCCTTGGGTGCCAAACCACAGCCGTCCTTGTCGGTCTTGATAAATGGCGGAGATTTGCCGGCTCACCGCATCGCCCAATGGCACTGCGTGAAACCGCGTGCCGTCGAACTGGTACAACCCGCCCCAAGTGCCCGCCCAGACGCGCTGGTCGGCCGCCACGAACACCGCGTTCACCGACGAGTTCAACAACCCTTCGCGCGGCCCGAAGCGTTGCAGGGCGCCGTCTTGCCACCGCGCCGCCCCGTAAGCGCCCGGCCCGATCGCGTTGTAGCCGATCCACACCCGGCCTTCGGCATCCGGTGAAACCGATTGCACCACCCGGCCGCGCGTTTCCTCGACTACCCCGAACACCGCCCGCGTCACGTGGTTCAGGCCGCCGCCGTCCGTCCCCACCCAGAGCGTGTCTTCGCGGTCCACTTGGAGCGACAGAACGAAGTTGTACGACAAGCCGTTGTTCGTCGAAAGACAGGTCGCTTTGCCCGCGGCGTCGAACCAGTACAAACCATTGCCCAGCGTGCCCACAACTAGGTTGCCCTGCCGGTCCTCGCACGCGGCGGCAATCGGCGTCGCACCCCACGGATACGCACCCAGGCTGCGCTCCAGGCGATTAGTCCGCCATTTCTCCACCTGGCCGTTCGCGAGCCGCCAATAGCCGCCTTGCGCGCTGGCGAGGAGGTAATCGAGCTTCGCCGTCGGCACCGTCGCCTCCACGGCGAGATCGGCGCCGGAGACGTTCGTGGGCAAACCCAGCGAGAACTGCCCCCAGTCCACGCCCACCCACAACGGACCCGCCGGCTCTTGAACGAGCGCGCGGCAGTTGCTGGGGGCTTCGGCGCCGAACTTCCAGACATCGACCTGACCCTGTCGATACCGGCACAACTGGCCGTCAGCCGTGTACAGCCACACCGCGCCGGTGGCGTCCTCGCACACGGCGCTCAACCGGCCGCCGCGCGTGCCCCGGCCAATGTCCAGGCTGGTCACGCGGCCGTTGGCGATCAGCGCGACGCCGGCCGTCTCGGTGCCCACCCACAGATTGGTCTGGCTGTCGCCGAACAGGCGCACGATGCGGTTGCTGGGCAGGCCGGGCGTGTTGCTCTGGTCGAAAATCGTGAACCGCAACCCGTCGAAGCGCACGAGGCCGTTCAGCGTGCCCAGCCAGAGATAGCCGTCGCGCGTCTGCGTGATCGCGATGACCGAATTCCGCGGGAGGCCGTTATCGGTCTCCCAGTGCTGAACGATGAACGGCGCGCCGGCGGTCAACTCGCCGTCGGCGGCGCGGAGCAGCGCCGCGGCCAGGCAGGCAACCACCAGCCCGGCGCCCGCGCGAGTCCAGCTCCGCAGCGCCGCCGCTCGTCGCCTCAGTGGGGAGGTGCTCATGTCCAGCGGTGGAAGGCCGATGCCCGCGCAGCTTGCCCATCGCCGCCGTCGCCGGCAAGCCTGGCTGGCCCGGATGCTTGGCGGCTCGCCATCGAATTACCGGCTTCAAGCTGCTTTCGAAAATCGGTTTTCGGCTTTCGAATTTTGGCGGCCTCAACAGCCACGCGTCTTTTTGGTTTGAAGTGACCTGTTCGAGCGGCGACGCGACGCTTTCGTTTTGACAGGCCGGCCGGCGAGCGTTGCTATTCGGGGACACGCCCCAGCGGACAGCGTGTCTGCTTTGGGGGCGCAAGCGAAACATCTGTTGGAAATTGTCATGAACCTCACATTCAAGACCGCCCTTTGTGCCGCCGCCCTTACGGCTTTTGGCGTCCTCTCCTCACCCAACGCCACGGCGCAACCGAAAATCCCCGACGAATATAAAGTCAACGGCTGGGCCATCGGTTGCCAGGCATACACCTTCAACCGCTTCACCGTTTTCGAAGCTATCGAGAAGACCGCCGCGGCCGGCGGCAAGGTCATCGAGTTTTACCCTGGCCAGAAGCTCAGCAAGGAGGAGCCGAACGTGACCTGGGACCACAACGCCTCGGACGAAACCATCGCCAAGGTGCAGGCCAAGCTCGCCCAGTGCGGGGTGAAGGCGGTCAATTACGGCGTGGTGGGCATCCCCAACGACGAGGCCGGCGCCCGCAAGGTTTTCGATTTCGCCAAGAAGCTGGGGCTGCGCGCGGTCACCACCGAATCGGCCGAGTCGATCAACTTGATCGAAAAGCTGGTCAAGGAATACGACATCTGCGTGGCCTTCCACGATCATCCCGGCAGCTATGCGGACCCGAACTACAAAGTCTGGAACCCGCTCTACATCGCGGGCCTGGTGACCGGCCGGGACCACCGGATCGGGGCGTGCGCCGACACCGGCCACTGGACCCGCTCCGGCATCAAACCGCTCGAAGCCTTGCGCATCCTCCGCGGCCGGATCATCAGCAGCCACCTGAAGGACTTGAACGAATTCGGGAAGCGCGATGCGCATGACGTGCCTTACGGCACTGGCGTCGGCACCATCAAGGAATGCCTCGACGAACTCAAGAAGCAGGGCTTCGAAGGCAACATCTCCATCGAGTACGAGTACAATTGGGACAACAGCCTGCCCGAAGTCACGAAGTGCATCGACTTCGTGAAGAACTACGGCAAGTAGTTCCTTTCCGCTGCGCTCGGATCGTCCAGGCTGCCGGGCAACCGGCAGCCTTTTTTGTCGCCCGTGACAGGCCGCGTTGGAACAGCATCGACCAGCGACGATCGGCTTGCCGGCCGGGCCGGGCTGGCGGAGAGTCCGCCAAAACCTGAAGCCTCGATGGACAACGCCAGCCCCAGCGTGCCGTTCAAGATCGCCAACGCCTACGGTGGCCTGGCCGACTGCAACGGCCTCGCCCGCGCCACCGACGACGGCCTGTTGCTCGAATTCGAGGCCAAGGATGGCTTTTTCGGCGTCCTCAAATCCGGCGTCAAAAGTCTGGTGATTGCCTGGAGCGAACTGGCCAACCTGCGCCTCCGCAAAGGCTGGTTCGGCACGCGTCTGCACCTCACCGTTCACAGCCTGCGCACCTTGCAGGAAGTGCCGGGCGCCGAGGCGTGCGAGGTCAGTCTCCGGGTGGCGCGGAGGAACCGCGCCGTCGCCGAGGAACTGGCGATGAACGTGAACTTCCGGCTTTGCGAGCGCGAACTGCGGCGCGGCGCCGTGGATCCGCGGCGGAACGACCGCGCGCGCTGACTGCGGCCGCCCGCGCCGCCTTACGGCTGGTCGCGGGCTTCGAGCCGGAAGAACTGGTAAGGCGACGTGTTCACCGGCACCAGCCACTCGGCGTTGCCAAAATCCGGGGCGAACTCGTTCAGCAACGTGTAAGGCCCGGTGACGTCCGGCGCGGCGAACAGGCGGTAGGTCGCGTAAGGCGTGGTGGGCCAGGCCAGCCGCCAGTAGTTCACGTCCCAGCGTCCCAACTCCAACACCAGCGGCCGGTCGGACACCGAGGGGTTCGTGCCCAGCAGGAATTCGCGCAGGTTGTTGAGGCCGTCGCGATCCGGATCGTCGCGCGGGCCTTGCGCGAGGTTGCCGAACTGCGTGAGCTCCCAATCGTCGTCCAGCCCGTCGCGATCCGTGTCGGTGATGCGCACACCGCTCACGGTGAGGTCCAATGCCAGGACGTTGCCGGTCACGCCCGGCCGTTCGTCGCTCACCTCCACCCGCCAGTCGCCGGCGCTGGATTCGTAAAAGCTGTGGACCGTCGTGTAAGTCCAGTCCTCCAGCGGCGAGGCCGTGTCGCTGTTGAAATGCTGCAACACACTGCGCGTGCCCGCCGGCGACACCAGGCAGATGCGCAGGTCCGCCCGCCGCTGGTGGCTGGTGCGCACCCGCAGGCTCACGTGCTCGCACGAAAGCGTGTCAGCCACGGGCAACGTGACGACGGCCGCGTTGAGTTCGATCTGCGCCTGGGCGTCACTGGCGGTCTGCAAGTAATCGTGCAACGCGCTGCCCGAGGTTTGGTCGATGAACACCGCCGGAATTGGCGAGAACAGGATTTCGCCGCCGCCCATGTACACGCGCTCCGTGGTGCCGACGTTGTTATAGACGATCGCGAACCGGGCCCCCGCCGCCGCGGCATAACGCAGTTTGGTGGTGAAATAGTTTTGCCCTCGCTCGATCAACGCCGCCTTGCCGGTGAGGTCCTGCGCGATCGGCGTCAAGGCCGCGCCCACGTCCACCAGCGGCACCGTTTCCGTCGGATCGTCCGCCTGCAAACCATCCGCCGGATAGGCCGGGATCGACTGGATCGCCGCCGGCACGCGCGTCCCGGTGATCAGCACGCGCAGGCCGTCGTCCGGGATGGCGGTGGGCTGCTGCGTGCTGGCGGTGACTTCCTCGATCGCCGGCCGGTTCCGCCAAGCCTTCGCCAAAGCGACCGCGGCGCCGGCATCGGGCACGCCGAAACCCATGTAGTGGCTCAGCGCAAAACCGGCGCCGTTGGTTCGGACGTTCGGGTCGGCGGGGTCCAGTTGCCGGGCCGACAACATCAGCACCTGCTGGACATCGCGGTAGTTCAACGCGGGGTTGGCGCTGAGGATCAAGGCGCAAAGGCCGGCAATTTGCGGGGTCGATCCCGAAGTGCCGCCGAAGCCCGTGTCGGCGTAAGCGTAGTCCGCGTAACTGCCAAAGGTGTCGGCGTTGTAACCGAGGCTGCCCTGCCGGTCGGTCGTCGCCAGCGTCGGATAGTTGGTGATCACGCCCTCGCCGATGTCCACGTTGCCGTCGTCGCTGAAGGCGGCCACCAGGACGCAGGCCCCCGGCGTGCTGTAACTCGTGACCCGCCCCGTGTTCCGCACCGCGCCGACCGTGATGGCTTGCGGATCGTTCGCGAAACCGTCGTCGTTGGCGTCGTTCATCTGCGCCTGCTCGTTCCCCGCCGCTCGAACCATGACCACGCCCAGTCCGCCCCGCCCATGCTGGACGGCATCTGCAATGCCCTGAATCTCCAGCACGCCCGGCGCAAGCTGGGTGACGTCGGCATTGCCCCAACTGTGGTTCTGCACGGAAACGACGTTGGAAGCGTACGCGAACATTTGCCCCGACTGGATTTCGTCCGTGAAATTCCCGAACGCGTCGAAGATAACCCAGCTCGCCAGCCGGGCTTCGGGTGCCACGCCGCTCACGCCGAGGCCATTGTTCGCCTGCGCGGCGATCAAGCCGGCCACCGCGGTGGCGTGAACCGATCCGCTGCCCTGCGGGTAACCGCTGGAGGTGCCATTCACAAAATCGTGGTGCGGCGTCCCGGCGGTGTTTGCCTGCAGGTCCGGGTGGTTGAGTTCGATGCCGTCGTCGCCCTGGGCCACGATCACGCCCGCGCCTCGCGTCGTCGCCCACGCCGACCGCACGTCCAGGTCAAAGCCCAGCCGCTCGGCGGTGTTCGTGTCGCGGTCCTCCAGGTGCCATTGCTGTCCCCAAAGCGGGTCATTGGGTCGGGGAGCAAAACTGCCGTGCAACCGCATCGGCCGGCGGCGAACCGGGTGGCTGATGGTCACCGCCCTTTCTTGCGCGAGTTGCGCGGCTGCGCGGGCCGCCGTCCGGGCGTCCGGCGCCTGCAAAACGAACACGTTCGATGGATACGTGGCGTGCAACGCCAGTCCGCTTAGCGCCAGCAGCCTGGGCAGGTCATTGGTCGATTCAACCTGCAAAATCACCTGGGCGCCCAACTGGATGCTGTTCGTCGAGCCGCTGACCGGCCACGCCCGAATCCACTGCGGGGCCGCGCCGGTGGCGGTGCTGGTCGCCGCCTCGAGGCGATACGCGGCTTCCCGCGGCTCGCGGAACCGGACCACTTCGTTCGTCGTTAAGCGCGTGTCCACGCCCCACGCCGTGAGGCTGAGCAGACACAACAGCAAGCAACCGGTTCGTCTCATTGAGGCAACTTTAGCAATTCCGAGGCCACGGGTCTGCGCCTTCCTAGCCTTCAGCCGCGCCAGAAGGGATTGAGCACGTCATGCGCAGCGACGCGCAAACCTTGCGCGATGGATTGCGTGATGTGGTTCTTCGCCATTTCCACCGCTCGCGGCAAGGCCAGGCCCAACGCGAGGTAGCCCGCGATCGCAGCCGAGTAAGTGCAGCCCGTGCCGTGGGTCGAGAAACCGGCCACGCGAGGCGCCGAGAGCAACAGCTCAGTTTCGCCATCGAAGAAAAGGTCCACCGCTTCGCGGAGCCCGCGCAAATGCCCGCCTTTGACCAGCGCCGGACAGCCGTGCCGTCGATGGATTTCACGCGCCGCCCAGCGCAAATCCTCCACCGACTCCAAGGGCCGACCTGCCAAGATGGCGGCCTCGTCCAGGTTCGGGGTGACCAAGGTCGCGAGCGGGAGCAATTCGTCCTGAAGCGCGCGCGTGGCCGCCGGCTGCAAAAGTCGCGCCCCGCTGGTGGCCACCATCACCGGATCCACCACCAACGGCGGGCGCTTGCCGACGCGCAAAAACTCCGCGACCACGCGGATGATGCCGCGGGAAAACAACATGCCGGTCTTGACCGCGCGCGGCGGGAACTCCTCGAACACGGCTTCGATTTGCTGGCGCACCAGCGCTTCGCGGCAGGCCTGGATGGCGCGCACGCCCCGCGGGTTTTGCGCGGTAACACAGGTGATCGCCGTCGTGCCCTGCACGCCCAAGGCGGCAAAGGTCTTGAGGTCGGCTTGAATGCCGGCCCCGCCGCCGCTGTCCGAACCGGCGATCGACAGGGCCACCGGCCAATGCTCACGACGTTGCATAGGCGGCGACTATACCGGGCGCCCGCGACTTGTCAGCCTTCCGGCCAAACCGGCTGGCACAATAAATGTCGCAATTGCGACATTTATTGTGCCATCGGACGAGGCTCCTGGACAGGATTTCCGAATCACGACGAAAAGCCCTGGGCCATGCGATCCAAGATTCGCCGGTGCGCAGCGGCGAACGCCCATCGCCTCAAAGCCGCGGGTGTCGCCCAGCGACCCGCCGATTGAGGCACGCGGGCGAACGGCTCGAACGCGACGCGGTAAACCTCCAACGCGATGCGGCTCTGCGTGATGATGTGTCGCACCCGCATCATGTGTCGCACCTCAAGCACGCCCGCGCCGAGCAATTCGCGCGCGGCCGCGAGCGGCGAGACTTCGGCGGTAACGGCACAATTCGGCAGTTCCCAAAGATGGGCGTTGACGCCACCAGCCGGGCGTTGCTGGACGAGCGTTCGCCCCCGGCGCAAACACAGGAACGCCAGGACACGCTGGAACCGGGTCGGACCCGCCGGGCTTTTGCGGGGCAACTCAGCGGCAAGGCCGTCGCGGCGCGCCACACACTTGCGCTTCAAAGGGCACGCCTCACAACGCGGAGTGCGTGGCGTGCAAACCACCGCGCCCAATTCCATCAAGGCTTCGTTCAAGGCCCCGCATGGCCGCGAGGCCACCCGCTTTGCCCACCGACCTCTCAAGCGCGACACCCGCCCGCGTTTGGTCCAAGTCGCCGCGGCACTGACGAGTTTACCGGCCAGGTTCCATAAGTGCTCGCGCACCGCCGGTTGTCGGATGTCGTCGCGGAGGCCGAACACGCGCGCCAGCACGCGCGTCACATTGCCGTCGAGCACGGGCGTGGGCTGGTTGAAGGCGAGGCTGCAAATCGCGCCGGCGGTGTAGCGGCCGATTCCCGGCAGCGCGAGCACGTCCGCGAAACGCCGCGGAAACCGCCCGCCGTAGTCGCGAACGATCGTTTGCGCCGCGCGCTGCAAATTGCGGGCGCGCGTGTAGTAGCCCAGTCCTTCCCAGAGCTTGAGCACGCGGTCGAGCGGCGCGCGCGCGAGCGTCTCGATCGTCGGCAGTTCGCGCAGCCAGCGTTCCCAGTACGGCACGACCGTGCGGACTTGAGTCTGCTGGAGCATCACCTCGGAAACCCAGATGGCGTAAGGGTCGCGGGTGCGGCGCCAAGGCAGATCGCGCGCGTTGGCGGCGAACCACGAGAGCAGCGGCGGCACGAGGTCGGCTGGGTTCGGCACCGGCGCAGCGTAGAGGCCGCAGCGCAGGCAGGCAAACGGCGGGGGCGTCGCTCGACAACCCCGGCCACCCAGCCTAGCTTCGCTGCGTGCCGGTACCTTTGACCTGCTTCACCTGCCGCTTGAACGATGCCCAAGCCGACGCGCTCGCCGCTTGGCTGCGCGCGCGCGGCGCCCGTTTCCGCGAGGTGCCTTACGCGCGGTTCGCCGCCGAAAAGGACGACTTCAACGCGGTTTTCTACGAGAGCGGCAAGTTAGTGGTCCAAGGCAAGGGCACGCAGGAATTCGTCGAGTTCACGCTCGAACCGGAGATTTTGAAACAGGCCCGGCTGGGCTACGAGGCAGTGCTGAATCCGGAGTTGGCGCTGCCCCGGTTCGGCGTGGACGAAAGCGGCAAGGGCGACTTCTTCGGGCCGTTGTGCGTGGCCGGCGTTTATGTGAACGAAAGCGTGGTCAAGGCCTGGCAGGACGCGGGCGTGCGCGACTCGAAAACCATCGGCAGCGACCGCCGCGTGGCGGAACTGGCCAGGCGAATCCGCGAAACGCCCGGTTGTGTCTTCAGCGTGGTGCCGATCGGCAACGAGGCCTACAACCGGCTCTACCGGTCCATGAAAAGCGTGAACCGCCTCCTCGCCTGGGGCCACGCGCGCGCGATCGAGAACCTGATGCTCCAACGTCATCGCATGAATCCCCTGCCCGTCCGCGCCATCAGCGATCAATTCGCGCAGGACAAGGCCACGGTGGCCAAGGCGCTCATGAGCCTGGGCCGCGAAATCGAACTGGTGCAGCGCCACAAGGCCGAAGCGGACCTGGCGGTGGCGGCGGCTTCCATTCTTGCGCGGGACGAATTTGTCAGCCGGCTGGGGAACCTGGAGAAGGAATTCGGGATCAAACTGCCGAAAGGCGCCTCCGCGGCCGTCGATGCCGCGGCGAAGGAATTCATCGCCCGGCACGGCGCGGAGAAATTGCCGGTCGTGGCCAAAATGCATTTTCGCACCGCCGCGCGGGCGCAAGGGCTGCCCGAGCCACCCCGCGTCGAATGGCGCGGCCGGAACCAGCCGCCGGCCGCCGCCCCTGCCCGACCATGAAGCCTGCGTCGTCACCTTCGAAGAAGCCGCTGATTCCGAAGTTGATTTTAGCCGGGCTCGCGTTGTTAGTGCTGAGCTGGCTGGTGTCCATGATCCTGTATGTCCGCCGCGCCGCCAGCCAACCCCGCGGCGAGCCGGCGCCGGTGGTTCGGCCTGCGCCATCGAGACCTGCCCCGCACTGAACCGCTGTTGGCTCACGGCCATTCTGCGCCGGGGAATTCGCCGGCAGGTTCGGCAGACCAAACGGAGCGCGCGAAAGCCTACTCGCCCTCACCACCGCAGCGGGCACGCACAGCGCGGGCAGCTTCGGTCGCCGCCTGACTGACTTGCGAGTCCGGGTCGAGCATCTGCTCTTTGAGCGCGTCCAGGCAATGCTCCGTCCCGGCCGCGGCCAGCGCGGTGCAGGCGCGCCGCCGGGTGTCCGCGTGCTTTTCTTTGAGCAACGCCACAGCCGCCGGCTCCGCCGCGGGACCGAAGTGGCCCAGGATCTGTGCCGCGGTATCGGCCTCATAACTGCCCCGGGCGATCAGATCCGCCAACGGCATGATGGCCCGCGGATCCCCAATCCGCCGCAGCCCGGCGAGCAACTCTTGTCGGCTACCCGGCTCGGCGTACTTCAGCAGGCTCAGCATGGTTGGCAGTTGCGCGGCGGTGCCGTACTTGCCCAGCAGCCGCACAGCCACGTTGCGGGCAAAAGTGTCCGCGGCGCCGCTCAGCTTCACCGCGGCCGCCAGCAGCTCGGGGGCGGGCGATTCGATCTCGGCGTTCTGCAAGGAAGCCAGGGCCGCTTGACGCCGTACCTGGTCGTCGGCCTCCAAGTCGGCCACCAACTTCGCCAACGCCTCGGCGCTGATGGGCGGCGCCGGTTGCGTGCGTGCGGACTCCGCCTTCAACGCCTTGGCCAACTCGTCGCCTGCGAGCAACCGCACGCTGAGCACGAACGGCCGCCGCAAGGTCAAGGTCTCGGTGGTGATGGTCGAATCGCAACGGAACTCGACGCTGCGCAGGCAGCCCCGTTGCCGGTCGAAGACCGCTGCGCCTTCGGCTGTGGCGCGCAACCGCGGGACGTCCCCCGATTTTAGCCGGCTTGCCGCTTCGATCCTTTTCGTGATGGTTACCGCCTCCGCCGTCGTCTCGCCAAATTTTACGTGGGCGGTGCGGGTGGCGGCGAGCAACGCCTGCGACCGGCCAGGATAATAGGAGCTGGAGTAACGCCCGCCGTAGCTGCCGTCTCGGGCGGGCGTCTCGTCTTCGATCCACAGCTCAACCGTCGTCTGCGACTCCGTCTCGCCGGGTGCGGGCAAGGGCTGGAACAACACCTCGGCCAGGCTGCCCAAGGGTGCCGGGAGTGCGGGGGCCATACCTGGCGCGCGCAGAACTTGGCCGCGGTCGTCAACGCGCACTTCGAAGATCGGGGGGAAGCCCATCGGCTGGCGCAGGAGCGGGGGTGGGAAACCGTACGGGTCCGGGAAGGGAGTCGCCGGCCCGCGAGATCCTTCGGGCTTGAGCCCGCCGCTCAGGCGAACAGCCGCCACCCCATCGACGACCTTGCCGGAGTCCACGAACACCACCCCGGAGAACTTCATGCTTTCCTCCGGCGCCGTGGACTCGAGTGTGACTTGGTAGGCGTTCGTTTGGCCGCGAACGAAGCGGTACTTCAACTGGTTCGAGTCCCCGGTTTCGGCGGCGTAGTTCGGGAGAGTCACCGCAAAGAACAATGCGATCAACGAGGAGGCGGGTGGTTTCATAAACGCAACGGTACGCAGAACCCGTGCGTCGGCAAGCTTGCATCCGCAACTTGTCGCCGAGGCGCCAAAGCGCGGTGCAAAACCGGACTGGATTTCGACGAAGCGGAGGAGAAACAAGGCCTCCAGCACTCCCAGAGCCGGAGCCCCTTTGAGTGCGCGTTCACTGTCCGGCAACGACGGGACCCCAAGCGTGCGCGCCAGCCTGCCGGGTCAGATCTCGAAATCGCTGCCGTCGCGCGGCTCGGCGGAAACGTCCGGACCGGTCTTTTGCGGGTAGAACAGTCGGATCCCGCTGCGCCCTGGCAGGAGTTGCTTGGCGCGCAGCAGCGCCTTGCGAGTCGCGAGCGTGGGATTGGTTTCGGCGGGAAACACGTTCTCCGGTCCGATCAGCGCCAGCAGCCCGCTGTTGTTCAGCACGCGGCGCACGTCGGCGGTGCAACCGCTGATCAGCAGATGCCGGCTGGTCTGGCGCAAATAGTCGTGCAGCGATTCGATCGCCATCACGGTGGAGGCGTCCAGGTGCCGGGCGTTTTTCATGCGCAGGATGAAGACGCGGATGTTTTCGTCCTCCGCCTGGCGGCGCACCTGTTCCTGGAACAAGTCCGCGGCGCCGAAGAAAAGTTCGCCTTCGACGTGGATGATGGAGATTTCCGGGTCCGGCCGCTGGCGTTTGTCGGCCAGTTCGGCGAGCTGGCCGTTCTCGTTGAAGGTGTATTCCGTCAGCGTGGGCGTGCTGGTCTTGAGCAGGAACAACGCGAACGACACGCCAATGCCCACGTAGATCGCCGTGTCCAGCTTCAGGAACAGCGCCACCCCGAGCGTCACGAAAAATACGGTGGCGTCCGAGCGCGTGGAATGCGTGGCCACGCGGATTTGCGGCTTGCTGATCAGCTTGTACCCCACGCGCATCAGGTGCGCCGCCAGGGCCGCGACCGGGATGTAGTTGAAAACCGGGGTGACGAAGAACAGGACGAACACCACCACCACGCTGCTCAGCATGGACGAAAGCTGGGACGCCGCGCCGCTCTGGTAATTGACCGCCGAACGCGTGAACGACGAGGAACCCGGCACCACGCCAAACAGGCCGGCAGCGACGTTGCCCGCGCCCATGCCCATCAATTCCTGATTGGAATCGAGCCGCTGCCCGCTTTTCGCCGCCAGCGACTTGGTGATGGCCGTGGCTTCGAGCATGCCGATGATGGCGATGGCGATGGCGGTGTTGATCAGCCGCGGCAAAATGCTGAGCTGTTCGTTCAGCGAAGGCAGGTTCGTCAGCGTCGGCAGCACGGCCGCGAGCGCGCCTTCGTCCTTGACCATCTTGAACGGAACGTGGGGATTGAATTCCGCGAAAAGGCGGGCGGCGAGTCCGAGAAACGCCAGGCCAAACAACGCCTCCGGCCAGGCGGGTCGATAGCGTTTGATGCCCTCGAAAATCGCCAGCGTCAGGACGCCGATCGCCGCTGCCCACCCGGAGCCCCGGCCGTTCGCCAGCGCCGTGCCCACTTGCTGCAAGTCGGCCAGGAACCGCTCGCCCGGCGGACTCGCGAAACCCAGAAAGTTGTGAAGCTGGCTGCTGATCAACAGCACCCCGATCGCCGTCGTGTATCCCACCACCACGGACCGGGAGATGAACTTGGTGACTTCCCCGAAGTGGAACAGACCGGCGACGAATTGGATGGCGCCGATCAGGAACGCCAGGTAGGCGGCCAGCGCCAGCGGATGCAGCCCCAGATCGGCGTTGGCCGCGATGGTGGCCGCGGTGATGAGCGAAACCGACGTGGTGGGGCCGAACACGTGGTGGTGCGACGAAAAAAACAAGGCGCTGACGAAGCCCCCCACCACGATGGAAAGGATGACCGACATCGGCGGGAGACCGAGAATCAGCGCAAAGCCGATGGCCTGCGGGATCGAAACCAGCGTCAGCGTCGCCCCAGCGACCAAATCGCGCCGCAACTTGGCCGTCGAGTAGTGGCGAAACTCCTGGACGAACGGCAGCCGTTTCGTGGGCAGCAACTCCCACCACCTCGACCAACCTTTGGATGTCTCCGCTGTTCGGCTCACGTTCCCCTCAAAACAAAGGGCCGCTGGGCGGCGGGGAGATCGGAA
>JAKCAB010000748.1 GCA_021839785.1 bacterium
CATGAAGGTTCGACTCAAAGTCTGGCGCCAGAAGAACGCCGACACCCCCGGTCGTTTCGTTCGCTACGAGACGCCGGACCTCAACCCGAACATGTCTTTCCTCGAGCTGCTCGACGTGGTCAACGAAGAGCTGACCACGCGGGGCGAGGAACCGATCGCCTTCGACCACGATTGCCGCGAAGGCATCTGCGGCACGTGCTCGCTGGTCATCAATGGCAAGCCGCACGGCCCGAATCGCGGCGTGGCCACCTGCCAGACGTACCTGCGCAATTTCCGCGACGGCGACGAGATTCTGGTGGAGCCTTTCCGCGCCCAACCCTTCCCCGTCATCAAAGACCTCGTCGTCAACCGCAAGGCGTTTGACCGCATCATGCTGGCCGGCGGGTTCATCAGCGTGCGCACCGGCAGTGCCCCCGACGCGAACGCCGTGCCGGTGCCCAAACCGAAAGCCGACCGCGCCATGGACGCCGCAGCGTGCATCGGCTGCGGCGCGTGCGTGGCGGTGTGCAAGAACGCCAGCGCGATGCTGTTCGTTTCCGCGAAGGTTTCGCAGTTCAGCCTGTTGCCTCAAGGCCAGCCGGAGCGCTACCGCCGCGTGGTCGCCATGGTCGAACAGATGGACCAGGAAGGCTTCGGCGCCTGCACCGTGACCGGCTCGTGCGAAGCGGTGTGTCCGAAGAATATCAGCCTGGATTTCATCGCGCGCATGAACCACGACTACGCCGTGGCCCTGCTCAAAGGCTGAGGATGCCGGTCCGCGGTCAGACCCGCGGCAGGGTGATGAAGAAAGTCGCGCCTTTGCCTGGCTCGCTCTCGACGCGGACTTCGCCGCCGTGGCTTTGGACGATGTGCTTCACGATGGCGAGACCGAGGCCCGTGCCGCCCTGTTCGCGGGCGCGATTCTTGTCCACGCGGTAGAAGCGCTCGAAGATCCGGCCCAGCGACTCCGCGGGAATTCCCGGGCCGTCGTCGCGCACCCACAATTCGACAAACTCCTCGCCGGCTTCGCGTCCGCCAATCACCACGCGGCCATCCGGGCGGCCGTACTTGATGGCGTTGTCCACCAGGTTGAAAAGCACTTGCTGGACGCGATCGGCATCCGCGTGCGCGGTCAGCGTCGCCGGAACCTCGTTGAGGAGGGTGATCTTCCGCGGGGCGGCGCGCGTCGCCAGGTCATCCACGGTGCGGGCGGCCAGGTCCCGCGGCACCGTCGGGTGGAGGCTCAACACTGCCGGACCGGACTCGAGCCGGGAAATGGTGAGCAGGTCTTCGATCAGGTAGGTCAGGCGGTCGGTGTGTTTGGCGATCGTTTGCAGAAACCGCACGGCCAGCGCCGGATCGTCTTTGGCGCCGCCGAGCAAAGTTTCGACGTAGCCCTTGATGAGCGAGAGCGGCGTGCGCAATTCGTGGCTGACATTGGCGACGAATTCCTTGCGGACATTCTCGAGTTGCTTCAGCCGGGTCAGGTCGTGAAAGACCAGAAGCATCCCGTGCGTGTGGCCGTTCGAGATGCTGGCGGCGTTAATCTGGAGCGAGCGCGGTTCGAGGCCGGGCAGTTCCATCTCCGCCCCGAACACCTGGCGCGCGACGCGGGTGCGCTGGACGAGTTCATCCAGTTCGTGGGAGCGCACGGCCTCCAGGACGCTGCGGCCGCGGACATCGCCCTTGACTTGGAAAAGTGACTCGAACGCCCGGTTGACGAGCTGGATGCGTCCGTCCTCGTCGAGCAACAACACCCCTTCGCCCATGCTGTTGAGCAAGGCCGCCCGCTCTGCCTGCGCACTCGCGATCGCCTGCTGGCGGCCTTCCTCCAGCGTGTGTTGCTGGGCGCGCGCCTCTTCCAGCAGCCGCTCCAGGCCCGCGTTGGCCTGGCGTTGCCGCCACCAAAGCCAGCAGCCCAGGGCGGTGCCGAGAAAGCCGAGAATTGCCAGGGTGGGCCACATCGCAGGCGACAAGATCGGGCGGTTTGTTCGCTAAAGCCGGGCGGCGTTCCGGGCGGGGCGCCCACCGGCGTCCGGCTTTGCAGGGCGCGTCGCGTTCAAGCTTCGACGAAGCGGTAGCCCACGCCGCGCACCGTGTCGAGGAACCGCGCCGCCTTGCCGAGTTTCTCGCGCAACCGGCGCATGTGGGTGTCCACCGTGCGCGTGTCGATCGCGTTTTCGTAGTTCCACACGTCGTGCAAGAGGCGTTCGCGCGACTGGACCCGCCCGCGACGTTGCGCCAGCACGCTGAGCAGCTTGAACTCGGTGGCGGTCAGATCCACCGACTTGCCCTGGACGCTGACCAGATGGCGCGGCAGGTCGATCGTCAGATCGCCCAACTGCACACGCTCGACTTTTTCGTCAGGCGCGCTGCGGCGGCGGAGAAGATTCTTCACGCGCAGCACCAGTTCGCGCGGGCTGAACGGCTTGGTCACGTAATCGTCCGCGCCCAGTTCCAGGCCCAGCACGCGATCCATTTCCGCCGCCTTGGCGGTGACCATCACGATCAGGAGGTTCGAGGTCGCCGAATCGCGACGCAGGATCTTGCAGACTTCCAGGCCGTCCACCTCCGGCAACATCAGGTCCAGCAGGATCAGGTCCGGGGCGTGCGTGCGGGCGAGGCTCAACGCGGCCTCGCCGTCCGCTGCCGTCAGCACGTCGAAGCCGGAGCTCTTGAGGTTAAACTCGATCAGCTCCAGAGCATCCGGCTCGTCGTCCACCACGAGGATTTTCGGTCTCACGCGAGCTTTAGTTAGCATGAGGTCATGGTGGGCAAGTGACAGCTTTGTGACAAGCGTGTTACATCGTGGGCGCGGCTGGATGGGCAGGGTTTGGCGCCAATTCGGGGAGCGGAGCGCAGGCGGTGGCTTCACCTCGGGCACCGGGCCGGCCGGCTCCCCA
>JAKCAB010000174.1 GCA_021839785.1 bacterium
GCCCCCAGACCAGATTTTCAGCCAGACGCGCGCGATGGCATCGAGCTTGGCGGTGGCGGGGTCAATCGGGGCCGACACATGAATCCATTCGTTCGCCGGGGTAGTCGGGACGGCGAGCGAGCCCAGCCCGATCTGCGACCAATCCGAAGGGCCCAGCCCGTATTCGAGGGTGCCGAAGTTGCCGTCGGTGTTTTGCGGCGAACTGGGGTCAAACCGGATGTCAAAGTCCAGCTTGGTGTATTTCGTGCCGTCCAGGACTTCGCCGTTCGGGAAGTTGCCTTGGACGGCGAACTGGTTGTCGCCGGCGTACGCCGCCAGGTCGAAATCCACGGTTGCCTTCAGCGAACCCGAGGCCGGGTTGTTGGCCGCGTCCGCCGCGGGATCCCATTCGTAAGTTTGCGGCGCCGAGCCCCACCAGCGCGACCATTGGCTGGCGTCGGTGTCGGTGTCGAAGGTGCCGATGATGTAATCGTCCTGAGCCAGGCCCCGGCCCGCAGTGGCAATCAAGACCAGGCCGCTCAACAGGGCGAGGCCGGTTGTTCGAGATGTGGCGTTCAAGTGCATAATACGGTTGGTCTGTTATCGGAGTGATCCATCCAAAATGGCTTGTCGTTAGCCCTCTAAACTTAGCAAGAAACAGGCCATTAAACGGAGTAACCAGCGCGCTTCGCGTTTCCGGTCTTTCGTACACCTATTTCTGGGATAATGAGTTACAACGCCATGAAATTCGGCGAGCCAGAACGGGGCACCACGCTCGGGCCACCCGAAGAACGGAGTTTCCCCGCCGGCGGTTTCATGGCTAACTCGCCCGCGTGCGCAATCCGATCATCGTTGCCCTGGACGTTCCCACCGCCGACCGCGCGCTCGCACTGGCGACTCAACTCGCGCCGGTGGTCGGGGCGCTGAAGATTGGCAAGGAGCTGTTCACGAGCACCGGGCCGGACATCGTGCGCCGCCTGCGAGCAACCGGCGCCGCCGTCTTTCTCGACCTCAAATTCCACGACATTCCGAACACGGTGGCGCGGGCCGTCGAGGCCGCGGTGCGGCTCGACGTGCAAATGCTCACCGTCCACGCCAGCGGCGGGCTGGCCATGATGCAAGCCGCCGAGCAGGCGGCCCAGACCGAGGCCCGCAAGTTGGATCGCCTCCCACCTTTGGTCTTGGGTGTCACCGTGCTGACCAGCCTGGACGACGCCAGTCTGGCCGAACTGGGCGTGAACGGCCCGGTGACCGCGCAAGTGGCTCGTCTCAGCCGGCTGGCGGCGAAGGCGGGGTTGCTTGGCCTGGTGTGTTCGCCGCTCGAAATCAAGGTCTTGCGCGCCGAATTGCCCACCGAAATGCAGCTTGTCACCCCCGGCATCCGGCCCGCCGGCACGGGGGCGGACGATCAAAAGCGCACGCTTACGCCGCGCGAAGCCTTGGCTGCCGGCGCCGACTGGCTGGTCATTGGCCGCCCCATTTGCGCAGCCCCCGACCCGCGCGCCGCGGCTGAGCAGATTTTGGCGAGTCTGGAAATGCCGGGTTAACTCGCTGGCCTTTGCACCGCCCCATTCTTGACGCCGCGCCAGCCGGTCGTTTCAATCCTCCTGAACCGCACGCGTAGAATCCGTGAACCTCGCAAGCGCTTTCCTCGATTCCGCCCGGGCCAACCGGGCGAAGACGGCCGTTTTTTGGGGTGACGACCAGTTCACCTACGAACATTTCCAAAACCAGGCCCTGCAGGTGGCCGCGCGGCTGCGAAGCGAACACCACGTGCAGCCGGGCGATCGCGTGGGGCTGTGGATGAACAACAGCCCGGAGTTCATTTCCGCCCTGTTCGGCGCGCTGGCCGCCGGGGCGGTGGTGGTGCCGATCAACAGTTTTCTCAAGACCGAGGAGGTGGCTTACATCCTTGAGGATTGTGGCGTGAAGGTGCTGTTGAGCGAGCAGGCGATGGACGGAATGCTCGGCAAGCTCAGCGCTGACCACCTTTCGCTGCGCATCTGGAAAAAGGAGACCTTTCCCGCCGGGGCCGCCATGCCAATCGGGTTCAAGCTCCCACCGCGGAAACGCGCGGATCTGGCGGTGCTGATTTACACCTCCGGCACGACCGGCCATCCCAAGGGCGCGATGCTCACGCACGGCAACCTGCTGCACAACGTGGAGAGCTGCCGGCAGGTGCTGGAAGCGGTCGCCGTGGACCGGTTCGCGCTGTTGCTGCCGATGTTTCACAGCTTCATGCTGACCGTGTGCGTGTTGCTGCCGTTCATCGTGGGCGGCTCGATCGTGCTGGTTCGCTCGCTGCAACCACCGAAAGCCGTTTTGACGGAAATCATCCGCCACCAAGCGACGATCCTGCCGGGCATTCCGCAGCTTTTCCGCGCCCTGGCCAACGCGCCCGTGCCGCCGAACCTTTCCCTGCGAATCTGCATCAGCGGCGCGGCGCCCTTGCCGGCAGACACGATGCGCGCCTTCGACGCCCGTTATCCCATCCCGGTCGTCGAAGGCTATGGCCTGAGCGAGGCCAGCCCCGTGGTTTCGATCAATCCGCTCCGCGGGGTGCAAAAACCGGGTTCGATCGGCCTGCCGATCCCGAACGTCGAGCTGACCGTCCGCGACGACGAAGGCCGGGAATTGCCGCGCCGCCAAGTGGGCGAGCTTTGCGTGCGCGGCGGCAATGTCATGGTCGGCTACTGGAACCGGCCCGAGGAGTCCGCCGCCGCCCTCCGCGACGGCTGGCTGTACACCGGCGACATCGGTTACATGGACGAGGACGGGTACACGTACATCACCGACCGCAAAAAGGACATGCTGCTGGTCAACGGCATCAACGTCTATCCGCGCGAAATCGAGGAGGTCATGTACCATTTTCCTGGCGTGAAAGAGGCGGCGGTAATCGGCC
>JAKCAB010000797.1 GCA_021839785.1 bacterium
CTCGCCGGCATCCTGTCCCAGCGCCACGGCTTCAAGTGCACCGTGCTCTTTTCGGTGAACCCCGCCGACGGCACCATCGACCCGCTGAACCAGACGAACGTGCCGGGAATGCACTTGCTCGACACGGCCGACCTCGTGGTTTGCCAGTTCCGCTTCCGCGAGCTGCCGGACGCCGACATGGCCCACCTGGCGAATTACCTCCAGGCCGGCAAGCCGATCATCGCCTTGCGCACGGCCACGCACTCCTTCAACTACACGCGGAACAAGCAGAGTCCGTTCGCGAAATGGGATTACGCCAGCAAGGCCTGGCCCGGCGGTTTCGGCCAGCAGGTGCTGGGCGAAACTTGGGTGAACCACCACGGCGCGCACGGCAGCGAAAGCACGCGCGGCTTGATCGATGGCACCCACGAACAACACCCCGTCCTGCGCGGCGTGCGGGACATCTGGGGACCGACGGACGTTTACACGGTGATCCACCTCCAACCCACCGACACGATTCTCGTCCACGGACTGGTGTTGAAGGGCATGAAGCCGGACGACGCGCCCAACTGGGCGAAGTCCATCATGCCGCTGGTCTGGACCCGCGATTACACCTGGCCGAACGGCAAGACCACCCGCGCGCTCACCTCGACCATCGGCGCGGCGGTCGATTTGCAGAGCGAGGATTTGCGGCGGTTGTTGGTGAACGCCTGTTACTGGCTGACCGGACTGGACGTGCCGCCGAAGGCCGACGCCACGCCGGTGCGCGAGTTCAAGCCGAGCTATTTCGGCTACGGCAAGTTCATCAAGCACGTCAAGCCCTCCGACCTGGATATGCCGTGACCGGCGATGGAGCGCGCGGACACTTCGCGAAGCCGGTCAGTGCTTGGCAAGTCGGCGGTGAGCGAGTACCAGTAACTCCATGAAACCCCGAGTTGCCCTGCCCGAAAGCCGCGCGCCTCGCTCCGCCGTCCGCGCCGGCTTTACCCTGATCGAACTGTTGGTGGTGATCGCGATCATCGCGATCCTGGCGGGCATGTTGTTGCCGGCGCTGGCCCGCGCCAAGACGAAGGCCCAGGGCGTGAAGTGCATGTCGAATATGAAGCAGGTCATGCTCGCCTTCCGCCTTTACACCGACGACTACAACGGAACGTTTTTTCCGAACACCTACGGCGGCGACGGCTGGGTGCGCGGCGTGGTGGATTTCAACGGGGCCAACGCGGACAATTGGGATCCCCAATCGTTGCTCGATCCCCGGCGCGCCGTGCTCGGACCGTACACCCAGTCGCCGGGCATCTACCAGTGCCCCGCGGACTGGACCACCGTGAAACGGCCAAACGTCGGCACCGTCCGCCGCATCCGCAGCATCGCGGCCAGCCAGGCGGTCGGCACCTGGTCCGACGGCAAAAGCCCGACGCTCGGTTACTGGCTGACTCCGCGCTGCTGGGCGGGTCGGCCACCAATCCCGGCGGCAAATGGCGCGTCTATGCGCGCGATGCGGACGTGACCCGGCCTTCGCCCTCGATGCTTTGGGTCTTCATCGACGAACACCCGGCCAGCATCAATGACGGCGGCTTCGGCTTCCGCATGCCTAATAATTTCGCCGACACGCGCAGCCAGGGCTGGGTGGATTACCCAGCCGGTTTTCACAACAACGCGGGGGCGCTGTCGTTCGTGGACGGCCACGCGGAGATTCATCGCTGGATTGACCCCACCTCGAACGGGCCCAGCGGGCTCGGCGCGAAAGTCACCGACCTGAGCAAGCTGAACAACGGGCGCGTCGCCAACCAGAAGGACATTTGGTGGATGGCCCAACGCACGTCCTCGCTCGACGCCGGCGACGATCCTTGGGGGCCGCAGTGAAACACAGCCCGCGCGGCGCGGCCGCGTGCGAGCGGTTTGCCGTCGATTTCAAGGCGCGGGCGTCGCCTTACAATTCGTTCGGGACTTTGCAGTTCGGGCGGCGTTTCCCGCGCACTACGCTGACCGCCGGTGTGGCCACGCCAGCGCATCGCACCGGCGGAACGGGCGGCCGTGTGGACTTGCGGGCCGCCCCGAGCCGCGGCGCGAGAGCGCGCGACTGAGCCGGCCTTGGCGCTTTTGCCTTTTCCGTCGCGCCGGAAACCAGTAAACGAAGCAAGCTATGTTCAAACGAATCGCCAACCTGATCCGCGGCTTCTTCAGCCTCTTCATCGGCGGCTTGGAGAAGCAAAACCCCGAGGCGCTCCTCGAAGTCGAGAAGGAAAACCTCCGCAGACAAATCGCCAACTACAATCAGGGCTTGGCCGCCCATGCCGGCCTGTGCGAAAAGCTGGTGGCCCAGATCCGCCGGCAGGAAACCGAGGAACGCGACCTTTCGGCCAAGGCGATGGCCAACCTCAAGGTTGGCAACAAGGACACCGCCGCCCAGTATGCCTTGCGGCTGCAATCCCTGCGCCGCGAACTGACCGAAAACCGCACCCAGGCCGAGTCCGCCGAGAAGACCTACCAGGAGTTGATCCGTGCCCGCGACGTGGCGGTGAAGGAGGCGCAAACCAAGATCCAGTCGCTGCGCTACGCCATCGACGACATGAAGGTCAAGAAGGCGACCGCTGAACTGACTGAGATGGCCTCGGGCATGATCGGCCAGATCGGCGGCAGCGGCGATACGCTCAACCGGCTGCACGACATCGTGGAGGAAGAGCGCACGAAGGCCGCCGGCCGCGCGCGGGTTGCCCGCGACAGCATGAGCATGGCGGAGGTGGAGGTGAAGGAGGCGGAGCAAAAGGCGCTCGCCGACGCCGCGCTCGCCGAGTTCGCCGCTCAGGCGGGTATCGCGATCGAGCCGTCCACGCCCACCGCGCCGACCTCGGCCGGCAAGGAAGCTATCGGGCCGGCGACGGAGGGGACGAAGACTTAGTCGCGTGACTGAATCCACAGCGCACCCGGCCGGTGGACCCGTTGCCCCCCTTCCGATGCTCGCTTAAGGTTATGACATGAATGCCGTAGAATTTACAACGGAGCTGAGCGGTACCGACCTTCTGCGCATGCCGAAGGAGGTGGTAGGACAACTGCCGGCGCGCGGCAAAGCCCGGGTCATTGTCCTGATCGACGAGGAAACCGATGGCGCAGAGTGGCGGGCCGCCAGCTACGAGCAGTTTCTCCGCGAAGACTCAGCAGAGGATGCCGTTTGCGATCATTTGCGATAGCTGGTGAGGCGAGACTCTGTCGAGCCCAGCAATCTATGAAGGCTGGGCTCGATAGAGTCTCGCCCACCGAACAGAGTTTTTCTTGGATCCCACTCTGTATGCCTGGTGGCGCGACCTCAATCCCGTTCCTTTGACGGATGAACGATACTCCCACACCGCCCGCCAACGGCTCCGCGGCCCTGCCCGCCTGGGCGCAGCAGATCGTGGATGGTTTCAACAGCCAGGCGCACACGCAGTTCATCCTTTCCGGCAATGTCCACGACTCGTTTCCGGTCGAATTCCAGGACAAGCCGGCGCTCGGCAGTCTGGCGGACTTTCTCCAGCAGGCGGTCATCCCGCGCTATCAGGTGGTGCTCACGTACGACATCGGCAACGGCCTCCGCGTCGAGCGCGGCAGCGACATCTTCGGCCGCTGGAACGAGAAGACGGAGATTGCCGGCAAGGCCGCCCGGCCGTCCGTGGAGTTGATCACTTACTATCTGCGCTTCTGCGCGAACGTCGCCCGCCTCGGCCAGACCCGCGTCCGCGTGGGGGTGATCCTCAAGGACGCGCAGCTCTTTGTGCCCGACGAAACCCGCTACTCCGACACCAATGCCACCGCCTTCCTGATCCGCGAGTGGACGCGCGAGCGGTTACTGGTCGAGCACGACATCGCGACCTTCATCCTCACGGAGAACTTCAACGAACTCCACCCGCTGCTGCGGCAAAATTCGTTCGCCGCGCACGTCGAGGTGCCACTACCGGCCGAGGTCGAGATTCGCGATACCTTGCGCGACCTACAGGCCAACCACCCATCGGCACTGGGCGGCATAGGCGGCGATTTGGATTACTTCAGCCGCCAGTTCACCGGCATTTCCCGCAACGGCCTGTTGAACCTGGTCAAGTTCAAGGAACACCGGCAGGAGGCCATCGCGGCCGGCGACGTCGCGCCGCTGAAGGCGGAGTTGATCGAGCAGGAATGTCCGGGTCTGATCGAGTTCGTCCCACCCAAGCTGAGCCTCGATGCCGTTCACGGACAGGAGGCGTTGAAGCGGCATCTCCGCCAGAACATCGCGCTCTGGCGCCAGAACCAACTCGATTTGATCCCGATGGGCTACCTGATCTCCGGCCCCGTCGGGACCGGCAAGACTTTCATGGTGAAATGCCTCGCGGGCGAAGCCGGCGTGCCGGTGGTGGTGCTGAAGAATTTCCGGGACAAATGGTACGGCAGCACCGAGGGCAACCTGGAGAAGATCTTTCGCACGCTGAAAGCGCTGGGCCAGTGCTACGTGTTCATCGACGAGGCGGACCAGGCGCTGGGCAAGCGCGGTTCGAGCGGCGGCGAACCGGAGGTCTCCGGGCGCATCTATTCGATGATCGCCCAGGAGATGAGCAACAAGGAGAACCGCGGGCGCATCGTCTGGATTCTCGCCACCAGCCGGCCGGACCTCGTGGAAGTCGATCTCAAGCGCCCCGGCCGCGTGGACCTGAAGATTCCGCTGTTCCCGACCACCACGCCCGACGAGGGCGCCGCGCTTCTGGCGGCGATTGCGCGCGTCCACAAGCTCGATCTGCCGGTCGAGCGCCTGGCGAAAATGAAAGCATCGATTCCGGATTTGCTGACGCCGGGCGAAGTGGACGCTCTGTTGAGCGACCTGAAGCGCGAAGTCCTCACGGAGAACCTCACCCCGCTCGACGCGCTCCAGCGCCGGTTCGCAAATTACCTCAAGCCCGTGCCGGTGGAGACGATCCTCGAACAAGTCCGGCTGGCGGTCCGCGAATGCTCGAAGGCGGAGTTCATTCCCGAGCGGTTTCGGGAACTCCGCACCTGAAGCGCGCGGCTCAAATGCTGAGCTGCCCTTGCCGGTAGGCCTCGTCCGGGCGGGTGGTGATGCGCTCGACGTGTTGCGGCAGCAGAAAGGTCGGCCCGCCCATCGCCGCCGCGCCGGCGAAAATGCGCGCGGCCTTGTCCGCCATTAACAGGCAGGACAACACCGACCGCGGTGAGCCGCCGAGCGCGATGACCCCGTGGTTTTGCAGGAGGATCAACTTGGGCACGCCGCCGTGGTCGCGGATGAAATCCTTGGTGCGCTCGCGAATCTGCCAGGCCAGCGGCAGGCCGGGGTCCGCGTACGGCACATAGACCGAGGCCGCGCCGCAAAAGACGATTTCGTCCGGAAACATCCGCAGCTCGGCGAAGTCGCGGGCACGCGGCGAACAGAGGATTTGATTCACGCTGGTCGGGTGGCAGTGGCCGACGAAGCGGACTCCCTCCAGGGTGAGCAGCCAGGCATGAAACATCGCTTCGATGCTGGGCTTCTTGCCGTTCGCGTCCGTCCGCGCGTCGAGCAATGCCTTTTCGACCACCGCGTCGGGCAGGCTTTTTTTGTCCAGCAACGTCACCAGCTTGCCGGTGTCGCAGACGGTGACCTCGGCTTCGGTGAGCGCGGCCAGGCGCGCGCCGCTGGCCTTCACGGCAAACTGGGTGGCGCTGAGCCGGACCGAGGTGTTGCCTTCGCCGAGGATGGCGAGGCTGCGGTCCTCGCGGCCCATTTCGTGGGAAAGCTCCAGCAACGCGGCGATGTCGTCGTGCATGGCGACGATTGAACCCGTCGCGCTCCCCGCCGCCAAGCGGCAAAGCGAATTCGGCTGTCCCCGCGCACGCTCCGCGAAGGTCACATGGCGCCGGCGCCGCCGGGTCCGCCGTTATCCGACCGCCAAAGTCAAGCGGGGTGGCGAACGGTCGAGTGGCCGGAGCGCGGGAGTCCATCCCGCGCACGCGCTGCGCACGGCACTTGGCGCCGGCGCGAGAGCCAGGGTCAGCGGTCCCAGCGAAATTCCACGACCAGCGGCAGGTGGTCGGAGGCCTCGGTGCGCGGCACCCAAGCCTTTACCGGTTTGAGCGGTGAGGCTTTCCCCAACCAGAGATAGTCGATGCGCTTGTCCGGCTTCGGGCTGGGGATGGTGAAGCCGTCGCCGCTGCCGGCGAGTTTCCAGGCGTCGTCGAACAACGCCGCCATCGCCTGGTACGTGCGGCTGCCGGGCGTGTCGTTGAAGTCGCCGCCAAACAGGACCGGCAGGCTCGGATAATTCGCCAGCACTTCCTGGAACTGGGCCACGTTTTGCAGCCGTTCGGCGTCGTCGCGGCGGAAATCGATGTGCGTGGCCAGGAACAGCAATTCCCGGCCGTGGACGTCGAGCACCACCTGGAGCACGCCGCGCTGTTCGTTGGGGCGCAGCATTCGCAGGTGGGTGTTGGTCCAGCGCTGCACCGGAAACCGCGTGAGCACTGCGTTGCCGTACTCGCCACCCTGGTAGTGAAAGTTGTTGCTGAACACACAGGCCAGGCCGGTCAAGGCGGCCAGTTCGGCCGGGAAATCGCGGCGGGCCGTGCGTTGAACGCCTTTGTCCACCTCTTCGAGCGCCACGAGGTCGGCCCGCTGCTCGCGGATGACGCCCGCGATGCGCTTCAGGTCCACGCGACCATCCACGCCTTCGCCGTGGTGAATGTTGTAAGTCATGGCGCGAAAGGTGACCGACTGCGCGGCGGGCGTGTCCGCGGCCCAAGCGCACGCGCTCAAAAATACAACCAGCGCGCCGATGACGATCGTCAAAAGCCAACCGGCCTCGCCAACGGAACGATTCGAGAACTGGGGTATGCGTTGCATCGCTGGCCATCCAAGCAGATCAGCCACGGCTGGCCAGCCCGAAGCGTCTGAACCGCGCGCAACCCGCGAGAGTCACAGGTCGCTTGCCAGGCCAGGTTGGGCGTGGTTCAAGGAACGCGTGAAGCGCACCCGCCGCCCGCCGAAGTCCCGCCCCGCGTCCGCTTGGTCGAGCCGCGACGACGTGCTCGCGGAGTGGCGCCGGGTCGATCTCTCGCCCTTGGAGAAGGCCGGTCAAACGGCGGCCAAGCCGGTGGGCGACCTCCTGCCGGCACTGGTCAAGAAGCTGGGATTGACCCAGCGGCGCGCGGAGGCGGAACTGCTCAAAGCGTGGAACAGCTTGGTCGATCCCAACATCGCCGCCCACGCCCAACCGGCCGGCGTCCGCAAAGGCACCTTGTTCGTGAAAGTGGACAGCAGCGTGTGGCTGTCCGAGATCGTGCGTTATCGGCGGCGGGAAATCCTGGAACGACTCCAGAGTTGTTTCGGCCGCGAATTGATCGCCCGCATTTCCTTCCGGGTCGGCTGACGCCGGCTGCCCCGATTGCGCGCGGGTTGGTCGCGACCCGAAGCGGGCGGCCCACAGATCGCGGATTGGACATCCGCGCTCCTGACGGTGGTGTGTACCCTCGCTCTTGACGGCGCGCACGGCCGCGTGCCCTGCCGGGTTCAACGGTTGGTACTGGCGTTGGTCAGCGGCGGTCGCGGAGGCGGCGGCAGCCCGGGCGGCAGCGGCGGTGGCTGGAACTGCGCCCGCAATTGTCGCCAGGCCTGTTGCTCCGTTTCCGACATGGCCTCCCAGCGGGCCGCGTTGCGCAGGAATTTTTCGCGCTCCGCCGGCGACAGCGCGCTGAAGCGCCGAAAGGCTTCGAGCGACTTCGCCCGTTTGTCCGCGGGCAGTTCTTCCAAAGCCCGCACCAGCCGCGCGATCTTTTCGCGCCGGACCGCGTCCAGCCGCGCCAGCGTCTTCCGCTGCTCGCGCTCGCCGAGCTGGAGGAAGGTCTGAAATCGCTCGCTCACGCGGAGGCGCTCGCCGGCGGGCAAGGCTTGCCAGCGGGCCAGATCGGCTTCGAGCTGGCGGCGGCGTTCGGGGGAAAGCTGCGTTCGCGCCGCTTGTTGTTCGGCCGCGCCTGCGCCTTCCATCAGCGGCAGGCCGGCAAAGACCGATTCGCTTTCCAGTAACTTCTGCTGTTGGTCCGGCGCGAGCTTGTCCCAAGCCGCCAGCCGTTCGCGCACGATCCCGACGTACGCGGGCGGGATCAACCGCAGGCGCTCGATGCGGTTGGTGGGCGCCGTCCGCAGCAGCGGGAGCAGGTAATGGCGCAGCGTCAGCGACTGGAGCCGCAATTCGCGCCCGATGGGCGTCAGGCGATCGAACTCCGCGAGCCGCGCCTCCAAGTAGGCGCGCTGCGCCGGGGTGCGGGTCGCCAAAAACTGTTCGCGCGCGGCCGGGCTCGAGGCGAGCAGCTCGCGAAAGCGGTCGATGGGTGTCAGGGATGGCGGCAGCGTCGGTGGCGCGGCGGGCGGCATGGGCGGCTGGCCGACGCGCGGCTCGCCTTGGGCGGGAGTGCCGGGACGCAACGCAGCTCCCAGCACCAACGCCCCCATCAGGGCGGCGAACAGGAGGCGATGTCGGGCGGCATGCCGCATGGCGGGCTCACTCCAGGGCCTGGGCCAGTTCGTGCTCGTCGAGCATCGGCCCGCTGGGCAAATGATAAACCACCTCGAAATCGGCCAGCGCTTCCACGCTGGGCAGATCCGCCAAGGCCGACATCGCCGCGACGCTTTCCGCCATGCGCGCGCGGGAGATTGCCGCTTGTCGCCACTGCACCGACAACACCACCGCCACCACCGCCGCCCCGGCGGTGGCCAGGCGCCAGCCCAGCCCGAACGATCGCCACCAGCGCGGCCCGACGCGCCGCTCGTGGGCCACTCCCCGCTCGATCTTTTCGACCGTCTGGACCACCTGGGCGGTGAAGTTCGAGGGCAGCGGTGCGGCGGGCATCGCGGCCAGGAGCCGGTTCAACGCGGCTTCCTCGGCCCACGCTGCGCGCGCCTCCGGATGCGCCGCCAGCCAGACTTCCAGTTCGGCACGCTCCGCCGGCGTCAACGCCCGTCGCCGGGCCGTTTCCAGCAGTCGTTCGTAGCTGAGAGGGTTCATGGCACGTTCTGGAAAAGAAAAACCGGCCAGGTTCCAAAGTTGCGCCGCGTCACGGCGAATCCTGCCACTGGCCGGTCCGCAGGTACGGTTTGAGCCGCGCCTTGAGCGTCTCGCGCCCGCGGTGGATCAGCGACTTGACCGCGGTCAGCGAGCAACCCAGGACTTCCGCGATGTCCTCGTAAGCGAGTTCCTGTTCGCGGCAGAGCAAGATGGCGAGGCGCTGATTGGGCGGGAGCGCGTTCAAGGCTTCCTGAATCTTCGCTTCCAGTTCGCCGTGCAAAATCCCCTCGCCTGCCGGCGGTTGCCCGGGGTCGGCGATCGCGCGTTGCGGTTCCTCTTCGTGACCGGGGAGCGGCTCGTCGAGCGACTCCGCGGGGTGCCGGGAGCGGCGGCGCAGTTCGTTCAAGCAGAGGTTGCGGGCAATGGTGAACAACCAAGTGGAGAACTTCGCCGACACGCGGTAGCGGTGCGCCGACTTGAACACCTGCACAAACACGTTTTGCGCGAGGTCCTCGGCCTCCGCCGCGTCGCCGAGCGTGCGGTAAGCCAGGTTGGCGACGGGCTGCTGGTACTTGCCGACCAACTCCTCGAAGGCGCGCACGTCTCCGCGCTTCACGCGCAACATCAAGGCGGCATCGGGGTCGCGTTCGGAACCCATCGGCTCGGACTCTAGCAAACACCCGCGCGCGGACAAGGTTGCGGCCCGGCGGTGCGGTGGCTGCGCATCTGCCGACGCTTTGCCGGTCCGAGGCTTGAATCAGCCGCGCGGTTTGCCCAAGCTCGACCGCTGGACGCCGCGAGCCCACACCATGCGCAACCGGGATCAGTTCTTCGCCCTCACCGTCAACCGCACCTCGCTGCGGATCGAACTCACCGCTGGGCTGACCACGTTCGCTGCGATGGCCTACATCCTGGCCGTGAATCCTGGCATCCTGGCGGTGACCGGGATGGATCGCGGGGCGTTGGTCACGGCCACCGCGCTGGCCTCGGCGCTGATGACGACGGTCTTCGCGCTGGCCACTAATTATCCGCTCGCCCTGGCGCCCGGCATGGGCATGAACGCCTTCTTCGCCTACACGCTTTGCCTGGGCATGAAGCTTCCCTGGCAAGCCGCGCTGGGACTCACTTTTGTCAGCGGCCTGGTATTTCTCGGATTGACCGTGACCGGTCTGCGCCGGCGGATCATCGAGGCCATCCCAGCCGAACTCAAAACCGCGATCAGTTGCGGGATCGGCCTGTTCATCGCCTTCATCGGTTTGAAGAACGCCGGGATCGTCGCGCCCGACCCGAACACGTTCGTGAAGGCCGGGAATCTGTCCGCGCCGCCCACCTTGCTGGCGCTGGCGGGGATCGTCTTGATCGCCATGCTGGTCTGGCGAAAGGTGCGCGGGGCGATGATCCTGGGCATCTTCGCCTTGACCGTGGCCGGCTTGTTCATCCCGACGGCGGACGGCAAAGGCCATCTCACTCAACTGCCTCCGGCGCTGATCTCCCTGCCGGCGTCGCTGGCCCCGACCTTCCTCAAACTCGACCTGGGTTACGTGTTCAATCACTTCCTCGACCTGCTTCCAGCCTTGCTCACGCTGCTTTTCGTGGATTTGTTCGACAACATGGGCACGCTCATCGGCGTGTCGCAGCGGGCGGGTTTGCTCGACGCGCAGGGCAACCTGCCACGGATCGGCCAGGCGCTGTCGGCCGACGCCGGCGCCGCGATGGTGGGCGCCTGCCTCGGCACGTCCACGGTGACCAGCTACATCGAATCCGCGGCCGGCGTGGAGGAAGGGGGGCGCACGGGATTGACCTCGCTGGTGGTGGCGGCGTGCTTCCTCCTGGCGCTGTTCTTCAGTCCGGTGATCCTGGCGGTGCCGGCCGTAGCCACGGCGCCGGCGCTGGTCGTGGTGGGCATTTTCATGATGCAAGGCATCACGCGGCTGGACCTGAGCGACTTCTCCGTGGCCGCGCCGTGCGTGCTGACAATGCTCTTGATGCCGCTCACCTCGAGCATCAGCGAAGGACTGTCGCTGGGTTTCCTCTGCTACGTCGTGCTCAAGCTGGGCACCGGCCGTTGGCGCGAACTGACGCCCGTCGCGTGGATCCTGGGCGCGTTGTTCCTGCTGCACGTTCTGTTTCGGTGAATTCGCTCGTCCGGGGTGGTGGGGCGAGACTCCGTCGAACCCAGCCGATAGATGCCACGGAGCCACGAAGGCACCGAGATTGAATTCGGAACTCAGGAAAGCAGGAAGCCGTGATTGGGACGGTTGGAGCTTCTGTGTTCCTGCCTTCCTGTCTTCCAAATTCCTTCTCGGGATCTCGGTGCCCGGAGTTGCAGGGCTCGACGGAGTCTCGCCCCACCTGACTTGGCTCAACAGAATTGGTGCGGTTCCCCAGTCCGCGCTTGCCTCGGCTGGGCGGGCTTTTGAAGATCGCCGCGCATGAACCGCATTGCCGAACGCTTCGCCGCGCTGCGTCGCCAGCACCGCAAGGGCCTGGTCATCTACATTGGCGCCGGCGATCCAGACCTGGAGGCGACCCGGCAACTGGCGCTGGCGTTCGACCGCGCCGGCGTGGACGTGCTCGAACTCGGCGTGCCGTTCAGCGACCCGCTGGCCGACGGCCTGGTGAACCAACTCGCCGCCCAGCGCGGCCTGGCGTCCGGCACCACGCCGGCGAAGGTGCTCGAAACCGTGGCCGCGATCCGGCGCGAGTCCCAAATCCCGATCGTCCTCTACATTTACTACAACTTGGTATTTCACTTCGGCCAAGAGCGGTTCATCCGGGAAGCCGCCGCCGCCGGCGTGGACGGTCTGCTGGTGCTCGACCTGCCGCCGGACGAAGCGGGCGAATACGAGGCGCAGATGCGGTCCGCGGGCTTGAGCACAATTTACTTGGTGGCGCCGACGACGCCGGAAGACCGCATCGAAACCATCGTCAAACACGGGGCCGGGTTCGTTTATTACGTGTCGCGCGAAGGCGTGACCGGCATGCAAAGCCGGATCAGCGACACCATCGCCGCCATGACCGCGAAGATCCGGGCGCACACCGAATTGCCGATCGCGATCGGTTTCGGCATCTCGAACGCCGAGCAGGCGCGCGCGGTGGCGCAGCACGCGGAGGCCATCGTCGTGGGCAGCGCGGTGGTGAATCGGATTGCCGAGCTGGGAAAGTCGCGGGAACTGGTGCCGCAGGTGAGCGCGCTTGTGCGAGATCTGGCAGACGCGATCAAGACGCCGTGAAATGCGGAGGGCGAAAGACCGGAGGTGTCCTCGCCAGCGACAGGCTTGATAGAAAACAACCATTCGATACCTTGCCTGACATGAAGAAGACGGCGTTTGTAGCGGACTTCACGAGGCGGTTCGGACTGATCACGAAGGCGCTCGCCCCCGGCGAATCGGTGGAGGTGACCCGCTTCGGCAAGGTGCATGGGCGCTATGTGCGGGAAGGTTTTCCGCAACGCCGGCGACGCCTCGATCTTGGCAAATTCCTGGCCAGGCAAGACTACTCCGAGGCGGATGGCCAGCGACTGATCGACGTGATCCTCGCAGCGGTGTGACGCATCATTTCATTCACGGCTGCCAAACTATGAAAAAGAACGCCTCCAACCAACCCACTGCCGACCGCTACGTCATCATCATGGCCGGCGGTCGCGGCGAACGCTTCTGGCCGGTCAGCCGCGAAAAGACGCCCAAGCAACTCCTCAGGCTCCTGGGCGACCGTTCCTTTCTCCAGCAGGCGGTGGACCGCGTCCTGCCGCTCGTGCCGCTCAAAAACATTTTCGTCATCACCAACACCGCCCAAGCGGCGGAGGTGCGGAAGCAATTGCCGAAATTGCCCAAAGAGAACGTCGTCGCCGAACCGGTGGGGCGCGACACCTGCGCGGCCGTGACGCTCGGCGCGGCGATCGTGGGCGCGCGCTCGACCACGGCGGTCATGGCGGTGCTGCCGGCGGACCACGTGATCCCCGGCGAAAAGAAGTTCCAGCAGGTGCTCGCCGACGCCTTTGACCTCGCGGGTCGCGGACAAGTCATCGTCACGATCGGCATCCAACCCACCGAGCCGGCGACGGGCTACGGTTACATCAAGCTCGGCCACCAACTGCCACCGCCCGCGGGCGCGAAGCGGTTCAAGACTGCGTTCTTCAAGGCCGAACAGTTCAAGGAAAAGCCGAGCCACGAGACGGCGGTCGAGTACGTGAACAGCGGCCATTACCGTTGGAACGCCGGCATGTTTGTCTGGTCGTTTGTGACGATCACGAACGGCCTGGAAATGCATCAACCCGAGATGAGCGCCGCCTGCCACCGTTGGTTTGAGGTGGCCACCAAGAGTTCCGCGGCGCTGGCCAAGGCGCTGGCGAAAGACTACCCGGACCTCAAGAAGATCAGCATCGACTTCGCCTTGATGGAAAAGGCGCATAACGTCGTTTGCGCGAACGGCGACTTCGAATGGGACGACCTGGGCGCATGGCCAGCGCTCGCCCGGCACGTCAAACCCGACTCAGAAGGCAATGCCGCCGTCGCGGACTTCATCCACGTGGACGCCGCGCGGAACATCATTTACGACGCGCGCTCGAAGGCGAGGCGGACGCCCATCGCCTTGGTCGGCGTCCACGACGCGATCGTCGTCCAAACCGACGACGCCACCCTGGTCGCCCAGAAGAGCCAGGCCCAGAAGATCAAGGAACTGGTGAAGAAACTCGCGGAGTCCAAGCCGTACGCGAAACTCGTCTAGCGCGCCGGGACGATGAGGGCACGTTCGTTCTTCCGCTTCAGTCTCGTTTCGCTGCTGATGCTCGCAGCGGTTTGCGTGGCAGCCGTTGGGGCATCGAGCCGCCGGGAGTTACCCTTGGCAAACGGCTGGTTCTTCCAAACCAACGGCGCGTCGGCATCGGCGTGGAAGCCGGTGCGAGTGCCGGCGACCTTCCAGGATTACGAAGGAACGAACTTCCACGGCGTGGGCTGGTATCGCACCGCGTTCAAATTGGATCCGCCCCCAGCCCACCGACGCGTGCTGCTCCAATTCCAGGCCGCGGCCACGGAGGCCGAGGTCTGGTGCAACGGCGTTCGCCTCGGCCGCCACCTCGGCGGCTGGACACCGTTTCGGTTCGATCTGACCGCGGCCCTTCACAGATCGACCGTGCCGGGCACGAACGAACTGCGCGTCCGGCTCGACGAAAGGGTCGGCCACAACACGCAAGGTTTCCTGCCGATCATCGAACCCCACTTCGGCGGCCTCTGGCAAAGCGTGGAGTTGCTCACCGTGCCGGCGACTTACATCGACGACCTCCGCCTGCGCGCCACCGGCAATCCCAAAACGGGCCGGCTCGAGCTAGAGATTCCTCTGGCTGGCGATGGCGTCGGCAAAGTCTCTGGTCTGACAGTAGAGTTGAGACCACCGGGGTCCCAAAAGTCCCGGCGGTTCGACCTCGCGATCCGCGCTTCGCCGCCCGCCGGACCGCCGTCGGCCGACGCCGCCATCCGCCGCGAAGGCAGCACGCTCTTCGCCGAAATCCCGGTGGCGGACCCGCGGCTGTGGTCGCCCGCGGACCCGGCGCTTTACGACGTGGCGATCACGTTGCCGTCGCCGGACGGCGGGCGGACGCCGGGCGACCAGGTCAACACGCGCGCGGCGTTTCGCACGGTCGAGGCCGTGGGCCGGCAGCTTCGGCTCAACGGCCGGCCGTTGAACGTCCGCGGCTTGCTGAACTGGGGTTACTACCCGCCGGAGCTCGCGCCCATTCCGGACGAAGCGTGGTTCCGCCATGACCTCGAGTTCGCCCGTGGCCGCGGCTTCAACTTGATGAAGTTCTGCCTCTGGGTGCCGCCGCGGCGCTACCTCGAACTTTGCGACGAGTTCGGGATGCTGGCTTGGGTGGAGTATCCGACCTGGCACCCGCAACTCACGCCGGCGCATCTCGAATCGTTGCAGCGCGAGTTCACCGACTTCTTTCATTTCGATCGC
>JAKCAB010000332.1 GCA_021839785.1 bacterium
CTGCATCCGGAGATACAGATGCAGGTGCCGCTCCGCGAGAAGATGATTTCCGAGTATTTCAAAGAGGCCGGCTATGTCTCCGCGGCCATCGGCAAGTGGCACGTTGGCGGGCGTGGCTTCGGCCCCCGCGAACAGGGCTTTGACTTCTACCATCCCGGCCAGGCGAACACGAAACCCTCGGCCAACGAAGGCGGCAAGGGCGAGTACGACTTGACCCGCGCGGCAGAGCAGTTCATCGAGACGAATCGCGCGCGGCCGTTTCTGGTCTATCTCGCCCACAACGCGCCGCACATTCCTTACGCCGCCCAACCGGCCCGCATTGCCCACAACGCCGGTGCCTTCGAGCCGGTCTATGCCGGCGTGATCGAGACGCTGGACGACACGGTGGGCCGGCTCCTCGCGAAACTCGAGTCGCTCCAGCTCACGGACAACACCATCGTGGTGTTTACTTCGGACAACGGCGGACTGCACGTTCCCGAAGGCCCGCACCCGCGCGTCACGCACAACACGCCGTATCGCGCCGGCAAGGGGTTCGTCTATGAAGGCGGGTTGCGCATTCCTCTCATCGTGCGCTGGCCGGGGCACGTGCCGGCGGGGCGCGTGGTGGACACGCCGGTCCTCAACACCGACTGGGTGCCGACACTGCTCGAACTCTGCGGGCAGGCGGCGCCCTCCGGCCTCGACGGCCGCAGCTTCGCCGGATTGCTGACCGGTCAGGGCAACCCGCCCGCGCGGCCGCTGTTCTGGCATTTTCCGCACTATACGAACCAAGGCAGCCGACCCAGCGGCGCGATGCGCGAGGATCGTTGGATGTACGTCGAATATTACGACGCGGAGCAGGCCGAACTCTACGACCTTGCTTCCGACCCTGGCGAGGTGCGCGATCTGGCGTCGCAGCAACTGGAGCGCGTCGCCCGGATGCGTTCCGCGCTCGCCGCCTGGCGCGCGGCAATGAAGGCCCAGGAAAACCGACCGAATCCGGACTTCGATCCGGCGAAGTACCGCGCGTTGTATGGGGACGTGGACGCCAGCCGGTTCGACCCGGCGCACGCCAGCCCGGCGCAATGGGAGACGATGGGGCAATGGCGCAAGGCCATGAACGCGGCCGTGGCGGAAACGCAAAAGGCGAAGCCTTGATCCGCGTCCAAGGATCCGCGCGGTGGCTACGGCGTCACCGGCGCGGGGCAGTCTGGCCAACGGCCGCCGGGAGTCACAACTCAATTGTTGACATATCAACAATCGTGGTGCATACCTTCCGCCATGCCAACCAACGGTCCCGGTCCGCGTTACCAGGCTTTGCTCGCGTTGCTGCGCGCGGCGGACGTGGTCTGGAACGCGAGCCACGCGCTCTTCGCTCGGTGGGAGCTCAGCCCCAGCCAGTTCAACGTCCTGAACCTGCTGTCCGACCAGCCGGCCGGCCTGACCCAAACCGAGCTCAGCCGCGCGCTGATCGTGCATCGCTCGAACGTCACCGGCCTGGTGGACCGCCTGACGCAGCGCGGCTTGCTGGCCCGGCACGCCGCCGCCGGTGACCGCCGCGCCTGGCGCGTGCGGCTCACGCCGGCCGGCCAGCGGTTGATCCGCGAGATTCTGCCCCATTACTACGCCGCGGCGGAGCGGGTCTGGGGCCGCGTGCCGGTCACCCGCGCGCGGGCCTTGACGAGCGAACTGGACGCGCTGGCGCAGAACGCGGAAGCTCTCGCCGCCCGAATCACGGAGTCCCAAACATGAGCGCCCGACGCAACTATCCGCTGTTGTTGGTTAGCCAGTTTCTTGGCGCCTTCGGCGACAATGCCATCCTGGCCGTCATTCTCGGTCAGTTGACCTTTCAACAGCAGGCCGGCGAGATCACGGAAAGCCAGCTCAGCGCGGCCAACGCCATTTACACCAGCCTGTTGTTTGTGCCGTACGTGCTGCTGGCGCCGCTGGCGGGTTACCTGAACGACCGCTACGCGAAGACCCGCTGGCTGTCCGGCGGCAACTTGATCAAGTTGACGGGCACGCTGGTGGCGGCGGTGAGCGTGTGGCACGGCGCGTTCTGGCAGGGGCTGGGTTACTTCATCGTGGGCATCGGCGGCTGCGTTTATTCGCCGGCCAAGTACGGCATCCTGCCCGAGATCGTGGACCGCGAGCGGCTGGTGAAAGCCAACGGCACGCTCGAATTCCTCACCATCGCCGCGATCCTCACCGGCTACATCGGCGGCGCGGCGATCATCGACCGGCTGCCGGTGCTGACCTGTTACCTTATCTTGATGGCAATCTATGGCGCCTCGTTGGGACTCAACCTGCTGATGGCGGCGACGCCCTCCCATGAGGACGTGCAACTTCGGGGCAGCGTGGAGGAGTTTTTCAAGAACTTCGGCGAACTCCTGGAAAACCCGCGGTTGTTCCGCGTGCTGGCGGGCTGCGGGTTGTTCTGGCTCTGCGGGGCGGCGATCAAGATCAACTTCCAACCGTGGGGGCTCACGGTCTTGAAGCTGGAAAACAACACCCAGATCGCCCTGCTCGGATTGTGGCTGAGCCTGGGCATCATGGGCGGCAGCATGCTGGCGGGGCAGTTCCACCGCGTGGGCGACCTGTGTTGCGTGCGGCCTTACGGCTGGGCGATGGCGGCGCTGGTGGCGGTGCTCGGCACGGTGGAAACGTTGACGGGCGCCGGCTTCCTTGCCTCGCGCTACCCGGTGATCGCCATGTTGATTCTGACGGGCGCGCTGGCCGGCCTGTTTCTGATCCCGCTGAACGCCGCGCTGCAAAACGAGTGCAATCCGGCGCGGTTGGGCAAGACCGTGGCGGCGCAGAACTTCACCGACAACCTCAGCATGGTGGCCGCGGGCAGCCTGATTCTAATTGCCTCCCGCGCCAAGGTGAGCGCCTCC
>JAKCAB010000658.1 GCA_021839785.1 bacterium
GGCCAGTGACCTCGATCGGTGTGCCAGCACCGGCGACGGTCGAACGACCGGTTTTGCCCGAGGCGGTCACCCACTCGTAGTCGCCCGGCGCGCTCGCTTCGAGAACGCGGCGACCGCCGGCTTCGCCGCGGAGTCTGGCCAGCGGCCGCGGCGGCACCGCGCCCGACGCGAGATTGATCGTGTCGGGATCCTGGCCGCGAAACGTCTCCCGCTTGCCGTTCCGCGTGATTTCCAAGTCCAGCGTCTTCACGACCAGGAAGGCGGGGTCGTCGCCTTGCGCGAGGTCGGCGACTTTGAAACTGGCCACGCCGGCGTCGAACCAGCGTTGGAGTTTCTCGCGCAGGTCGCGCGTCCGCTTGGGATCGTCGAGCACGCCGTAACGCGCCTTCTCGACCGTCACTTTCCCGGCATCGTGACTGAGATGGATCGTCTCGGGGTCGCGCGCCTTTACCCTGAAGGTCCGGCCGCCGATCGTGTAATCCACGGTCAGCGTCTTCACGATGTTCGGCGCCGGGTCGCCGCCCGCAGCCATCGACTTGACCTGGAAGGTGGTTTCGCCGCTGTCTGCCTGGTCTTGGACCTTCGCGGTCACATCGCGCGTGCGTTGCGGATCGTCCAAGACCCCGTAGCGGGCCTGGGTGACCACGATCTTCACCCGCGGTTCCGGGGCGGCGGAGAGGACGGTTTTGCCATCACGCTTCAGCAGGACCAGCGGATCCGCACCCGCGGCCGGCTTGCGAAAGACGACGAATACCGAACCGCTCGGACCGAAGGGCACCGAGACGCGCGTGAGGCCGTCACGCGATTCCCAGACTGCGGCAGTCTCGATGCGCCCGGTTTCCGGCCACCAGAACTCCGGCACTTTGCCGGTGACGCGGAAGGCGCACGTGGTGGCGAACTCCGATGCCTGCGGGTTCGCGACGAAGTATAGATCGGCGTCGCCGGTGCGGCGGTGAATGAAGCGAAGCGGTTGGCCACTCTCAAAATCGGCCGGCACACCCGCGGCCTGCAGCACTTTTTCGGGCGAATCGCTCCAGATGACCCGGCCCTTGCCGACGCGATGCTCGGTCACGCGTTGGCCATCGGCGTCGCCCCACAGTTCCGCGGCCAGACGCTTGACCTCGTCGTCGCATTGCGGAAAACCGCTCAGACTCGGCGAGGCCGAGGGTCGCGGTCCAAGCACGGTGGCACCGGCGGCCACCAGTTCGCGGACCTTTTGCAGCAACCGCGGAGTCATCGTTTGCGACCACGGCAACCCCAGCACGCGATAGCTCATGTCGTCAGGCAAGACGATGCGGCCGTCCTTTACGGACATGCGGGTCACCACCGCGTCGGCGGTGCATTCGTCCCAACCGTAACCGGCGCGCCTGTGGTCGCCCGGCCCTTGTGGCGGCGCTTCCGGCTGCACGTAACAGATGTCCGCGGCAAACAAGCCTTGTCGCAGCAGGAACTGGCAGCGCGCGAGATACGCGTGCCAGGCGGGCGTCCATTCCCACCAGGTTTGCGTGCGCTCGTAGTGCTGGCCCCAAGGCCCCATCGTCATTCCGGGAACCCGCTCCGGCGCCCAGGGCTGGAGCGCGTAGCGGTGGAAGACCATGCGGTTGATGCCCTCGCAAAACGCCTGGTCCACGTGCGGCTTCAGCAACGCCGGGTGTTCCAGCCAGCGCTCCCGATCGCCGGAGGTGCAAGCTTCGGCGCCGACGATGCGCTTGCCATAGACGTGGCCGGCAGACGCCATCGCCCGGCACGTTTCGATGGCGCCGCTCGGCGTCCAGTACTCGCCCATCGGCTCGTCGGACTGGCCGGCGTAAGGAATCGAGTCGCACGGTCCGCCGTAGGCTTCCACGGTGAACCGCATTCCGTGCGCGTGCGCCAGTTCGCGCATCCGGCCGGCGTAATTCTCGATCACCAGCTCGGACACGGTCTGGCGCACGTCCCAGAGGAACCGCTCGGAAATCCCAGCATCGCCAACCACACGGCCGGTCAACACCGGCAGAAATGGCAAGAGGTCGTAGCCGCGTCGCCGGCGGAATTCGTCCGGCATCCGGGCGGTCCAGTTCTGCGAACCGTTCTCCCAACTATCAATGTGCGTCGCCACCAGGCCGGCGTTCGCGACTTCCGTTTTGAGGCCGTTGTCCGCCGCGAGCTTCGCCATCATGCCGGCGAAGTTCGCCTCGATGCCTTCCCGGCTGAGCTTGTCGCATTCGAGTCCACGGCCGGTGGCCGGCGCCGGTGCGTTTTCCGCGCCCGTGCTGGTGTGGCCGAAGCGAACGATCGTCCACTCCCCCGGCGGCACGTTCCACGCGAGCCGGCCGCTGGCATCCATGAACGCGGTGAGGTTGGTGACGCCACCACGTTCGACCACATTTGGCAAAGCGGCGTTGGTCACGCCAGGCCGAAACTGGTCGCGGCGCTGGAATGCGGCTTTCGATGCGATATTCGGGATGCGCTCGCCGCTCACCGCGGGGAAAGCCTGCACCGCGATGTCGCGGTAGAAGCCGGCGACGGTCGGCGGTGACGCCAGCGTGCCCTCGAAGTGCAGCGGGCCGGTGACGTTGGTTTCGCTCCAGACGACTTCCTGCATGGATTGCTCGGGCTTGATCCATGGGCCGCCGCTGCCGTTCCAGCCGGCGTCGTTGTTCATGTTCACCTCCAGCCCGAGCCGGCGCGCCTCGCTGTGGACGTGCCGGAAAAGCGCGCGCCAACGCGCGCTCATGAAGTCCGCCGGGCCGACGGGCGCGCCCTGGTCCACTTCCATGATCAGCACGCCGCCGATGCCGACGCGCTGCATGGCTTCGAGGTCGGCGGTGATGCCGTTGCTGGTGATGTTGCCGTTGAGCCAGAACCAATACACCCACGGGCGGGCTTCTGGCGGC
>JAKCAB010000740.1 GCA_021839785.1 bacterium
TGCTCAAGCCGGCCTACCGCGGATGGTACCGCGTGCCGGACACGGTGTAGCCGGCGCCAGCCCGCGTGCGCGCCATGACAGACGCGCTAACGCCCGCGACTACTTTGTCGTCGGCAGTGACGTCACCGGACAGCGCGCGTGCCGGACTTGGTTGGCCCACGCCGGATCGCCGTACAAGCCCGCCTGGTTGAAGTCCCACGGCTGGAAACCCAGCTTCCGCGCTGGCGACGCCGGCTCGAGCCGGAAGTCGTGAGCAGCGGCGTTCGCGAATTGCGGGTCGGCGATCAGCGAATGGCGGTCCAGCCCGAGCGCCTGCCAGTCCGCAAAGTTTCTTTGGTAGAACTTCAGTTTGTCGGCGCCTTCGGTGTCCCAATACACGTTGTCGTCCCAGTCGCCGGGCGATTGGTGCGCGGCCAGGCGCTCGTTGAGCGAACGTTCGCCGTACGGCACCAAGAGCCGGCCTTGAGTCAGGAAAACGAGGTTCCGGCGAAACGTGTTCGGGCGCTTTTCGTGGAAGGGCCAGAGCGCGTAGTCGGCGGACAAGGCAAAGACGTTGTTCTGGATCACGTGCTCGTGCCCGCCGTTGTTGTACATCAGCCCGCCGCTGCGCGTGTTATAGACCAGGTTGTTTTCGACGCGGTAGCCGCCGCAGGTGGCGTCGAGGTAAATGCCCCAGCCGAACGGCGGGTTCGCGTACGGCCAGATGTCGTGGAAGACATTGTTGCGAATGACGCTCCCCGGCGACACGCCCAGGCAATAGATCAACCCCGCGTCGCTCAACACTCCATGAACAAGATCGTGAACGTGGTTGAACTCGATGACATTGTCGTGCGTGCGATTGGTGGCGTCGTTCCAGTTCCAGCCGATGCTCAAGCCGGAGTAAAGCAGGTCGTGAATGTCGTTGTGTGAAATCCGATTGTGGCTGCTCTGCGCCACCCAAATGCCCACGCCCGCGGGGAAGACGTGCCCGCCATCGAAGATGAGGTTGTTATCCACCCAGACCCGGCTCGACTCAGCCACGTCAGTCTTGGCCATGCTGGCTTCGCCGACGCGGATGCCGCCCGCGCCGAGGTCAAAGAGGCGGTTGCGCTGAAGCCGGCAGTCCTTGCAGCCGCGCCGGAACCAAAGGCCGTAAGTGCCGACGTGCGCCACTTCGCAGTCCTCGATCCCGCAGTTCAACGCGCCATCGGCCATGATGGCGGCCGGCACTTCCACCGCGGCCTGGGTGCTGCTGTTGCCGCGCGGATCGAGTACCCAATCGGCGTGTTGGAAGGAAAGGCCCTTCAACGTGACGTGCTGGACGAAGCGGCCTTGGTCCGCGTCTCCCGAGAACCGCACCAACTCGGTCAACCGCGGCGCCACCACCTCCGTTTCGCCGAGGCGCTCGCCGGGCAGTGGCCAGTAACTCAACACGCCGGTCTGGCGGTCCAAATACCATTCGCCGGGCTGGTCCAGCAATTCGCGGGCGTTCTCGACGTAGTACCGTTGCGCGGCTTCCCAGTAACCGATGCTCCACCATTCCTTCAACGGCGCCGCGAAGCGGACGATGTTCGACACCGTGTCCACGCTTTTGAGCGGATGGATCGAGGTTTCCCACGAGTGCATCAACACCAGGTTAACGTCGCTCAAGTCCGCCCACGGCTGGAGGTCGCCGGGTCTGAACTTGAAGCCGTCTCGCGCGATTTCCTTGCCTTGCGCGTCGCGCGGTCCGGGGAGCAACGCGGCAATGCGATAATAGCCTTCGTTCGGGCCGCGCGCGCGTTGGCGCCGCTGGCCGTTGACGAACAATTGGCGGAAATACCAGTGCCCGGCTTGCACGTCCGGGATCATGGTTTCCCACAGATTGCCGTTCTGGCGAAAACCGGTCAGCGCGTGGCCGCCACTGAAGACTGGCCGTTCGCCCGGCTCCGCGGCAAAAACCACCGGCTCCGCGGCCGTGCCCGAATCCTCCGCCTCCAGCACGAACGGCGCTTCCATCCGATACACCCCACCGCGGACGTGCACGGTCACCGGTCCCAGCGTGCCGCTCGCCTCGGCTCGCAACTGGCGCAGCCGGTCGCGCGCGCCGGTGAGTGACGCCAGCGGGCCGTCGGCGCGGTCAGCGGCGGGTGCGGCAGACCGGCCGGACCACTGATCGTTGCCGGCGGGTGAAACGTACAGATTGACCGACTGGGGAGGCTCGGCGGCGAGCGCGGAGCAAACGGTGAAAACCAGCAGCGAGAAGCGGCGGAAGGCCAGGGCGTTTGGAAATTGCATACAGCCTTCAGACGTTCGCCGGCACGGCTAGCTTCAGGTCAGTCGGGCGAACCGGGTTTGGCGTGCCGGCGCCAGGCAAGGAAGTTCGCGACCGACTGGCGAGCCGAGGCCGCGGACTTTTACCATCCCTTTACAATTTTCCGCCCGGCGGCTCATACGCGCTTAACACGACGGGGGTCTGTTAGTGCGTAATGAAACACGGATTCGTCATCGAGTTGCCGAGCGTCGCCGGGCTGGCGCGAATCGCCAGCGAAGCCGGCGCGCCAGCAGTGGCGAATCACCGGTTCGCCGCCGTGCCTGTCGTTTTGAATGCCGCATCGCGACCGATGCGGGCGACGGCGCCTCGGGCGAACCCCACAGCGAAAGGAAGGAACCTATGAAACAGACCGCAATGACACTGACGCTCGCGCTGGGATTGACCGCGCTGAACGCCTTGGCCCAGGAAACCAACGAAGCGCCGCGGCAGGCGGACCGACCGCCACGCGACCAGGCTCCGCGCTACCAACGCGGGGCGCCACGGCGCGAACGCGCGCCGGCTAACGAAGTCGGTCGCGACGCCCGCCCCGAACGCGTTCGGCCACCGCTCGCGCAGGGCGAAGGAGTAGATG
>JAKCAB010000691.1 GCA_021839785.1 bacterium
CGGGCTGAGCATTCCCGAGATTTTCGAGCGCCAGGGCGAGGCCGTTTTTCGCGAACTGGAGCGCGCGGTGGTGGCCGATTTGGCCACCTGCGAAAAGACCGTCATTTCCACGGGCGGAGGCGTCGGCGCCAATCCCGATTTGCTCGCCAGCCTCAAGACGCACGCCCTGGTGTTCTGGCTTTGGGCGAAGCCCGGGACGATCTGGCAGCGCGTCCAGCGGCAGTCGCATCGGCCGTTGCTCCAGGTCGGCGATCCCGAGAGTCGCATCCGCGAACTGCTCGCCCAGCGCGAACCGGTGTACCGCCAGGCCGACGTGCTGTTGAACGCCGAGGTGCGTCAGACCGCCGAGGTGGCCGAGCAAGTGGTGAGTCAATTCCGGCTCGTCAGGCGCTCCCAGACCGGCGCATGAAGGCTGCCGTGCGGGCGCGGGCGCGGGAGTTGGGCTTCGACGCCTGTCGCGTGACCTCCGCTGACCCGCCCGGCACCGCCGGGCAGTTTCAAGCCTGGCTCGCCGCCGGGCGCCAAGGGGGAATGGCTTACCTCGCCCGCAACGCCGCCAAGCGCGCCGATCCTCAATCGGTCCTGCCCGGCGCGCGCAGCGTGATTTGCCTGGCGGCCAGTTACCCCGCCGACGAGCAACCACCGCCGCCCGCGAGCCCGCGCGGCCTGGTGGCGCGCTATGCCCGTTTCGCGGATTACCACGACGTGCTGGCGGAGAAATTGCGGGCGCTGACCGAGTTCGTGAACGCTCTGGGCGGGCCGGACACGAAGTCGCTCTGGTACGTGGACACCGGTCCCATCCTGGAACGCGACCTCGCGCAGCGCGCCGGCTTGGGCTTCGTCGGCAAACACACGAACCTGATCGGCCGCGCGCTCGGCAACTGGTTCTTCCTCGCCGAAATCCTGACCGCGCTCGAACTCGAACCCGACCCGCCCGAGCGGAACCGCTGCGGCTCGTGCACGCGCTGCCTCGCCACCTGCCCAACCGGCGCCATCGTGGAGCCGTTCGTCCTCGACGCGCGGCTGTGCATCTCTTACCTGACCATCGAACTCAAAGGATCGATCCCAGTCGAACTGCGGCCGGCGATCGGCAACCGCATCTTCGGCTGCGACGATTGTTTGGAGGCTTGTCCTTGGAACCGCTTCGCGCGCGCAGGCCGGTTGATGCGCGACCACCGCCGACCCGAGTTGGCAACGCCCGATCTCGTCGAATTGCTGAGCCTAGACGAGGCGGCGTTCAAGGCGCGTTTTGCCGGCACGCCGCTGGCACGCGCCAAGCGCCGTGGTCTGCTCCGCAATGTGTGCGTGGCGCTCGGCAACCTCGGAAATCCCGCCTGCCTGCCCGCGTTGCGGCGCGCGGCCAGCGATCCCGAGCCGCTCATCGCCGAGCACGCCCAGTGGGCCATCGAACGCATCGAGCGTGCCCGCGGATAGAACCGCCGAGGGCCAACCGGCGGGCTAGATCGGGGGCCAACGCAGTCGAACTGTCAGCGTCGTGGGGGACGAACGCCAATATCGTTTGCCCCGCCGTGTCCATGGCCGGGATGCCGCGAGTTTGCGGGAGGGGTGGCGGCCCAGGTCATGGTCAGTGGGAACGGCGTCGCAACCAATACTCCCGGAAGGAGCGGAGTCTGGGCAGCGATTCCAAATCCTTTTGGCGGCGGGTGGCCGCCTTGCTGGCGATGATGTCGTCTATATGGCAGACGGGGAATCCTTCCACTTCTACCCGCCGGCTCCAGGCCTCGGCAAAGCGTTCGATGCCGTCAGGAGCAAAGACCAGGTCGAGGTCGAAGGGACCGGTCTTGAGTTGAATGAAATCCTTGCCGCGCGCCACTTCGTTGGCCTGTGCGTCGGTCAACTGGAATCCCAATTCGCGCAACGCCCACACCAGCGCCGCGCAGTTTTCCCGGGTCTTCTCGACAAACAGGTCGGCATCCTGAGTCGTGTCCGGGAAGCCGAGGAGAATGGCGCCGGACTTGCCAATGAAGAGATAACGGATCCCCCGCCGCTGAAAGCAGTCGCGGATTTCCTGCGCCTGGCGATATTCAAAGGCGGCCATAACCAAGCCAATCCGGGAGGTTCTCCTCGCACCAGTGCCGGTAGTCCGCGGTGGTCTCGAAGGCCCGGAACGGCGCATCGTCCAGCACCGGCTTGTAGGTCCGGATGAAAGCATAGCGGAAACGCGTTTCCAGCGACCGCTGCGAGGCGGCTTCAAACTCCGCCAGCCAGTCCGAGCGAATCACCGGCTCCTCGTTCGTGGAGACGGGCACTCTTCGGTCGTTCAGCTCGTATGCGTCCACAGCAGTCCTTTATGACATCCACCAACAGCATTCCAGCGCGCTGTAACCCACCATGTCGGTGAACAGGATGGGGGCGAGTCGGCGTTGTTTCGGGCCAGACATCATGGATTTACCAGACAACACACTACCCTCGAACCCAAAAGATTCGAGCCTTTTCCGGACCGCTCGACAGATGCCGGAGCCGCGGGCGGATTCCAGGCGGGCAATCCGTGCTGTGGGCGGAATGTCGGAACCCCTTCGGGAGCCGGAGAGGCCACGGGGCAGTCTGCGGTTGTCGCCGCGCGGAAAACCGGGGAGACGCGACCCTGCGTGTCCGGGGGCAGGCACTGACTTTACCCGGTGAGCCGGTCGCACTGGTCGGCGAGGGCGAAGTCTTGTTCGGTCAGCCCGCCGGCGTCGTGGGTGGTCAGCGCCAGCGTCACCTGGTTCCAGCGAATGTCGATGTCGGGGTGGTGATTGGCCTTTTCGGCCGCGCGGGCCACCGCGTTCACGAACTTCATCGCGGCTTTGAAGTCCGCGAATTCGAACCGCCGCGAAATTACCCGGCCGCGTCGCCGCCAGCCG
>JAKCAB010000016.1 GCA_021839785.1 bacterium
TGCAGTGGAGTTCGCCGCGCGCGAGCATGGGCTTGAGCATGTTGCCGGCGTCCATCGCGCCCTCGGCCTTGCCGGCGCCGACCATCGTGTGCAGCTCGTCGATGAAAAGAATGACCTGGCCCTGCGCCTTGGTGACTTCCTGGAGCACGGCCTTGAGGCGCTCCTCGAATTCGCCGCGGAACTTCGCGCCGGCAATGAGCGCACCGAGGTCGAGCGCGACGATGCGCTTCTCTTTAAGACTGTCCGGCACGTCGCCGGCGACGATGCGGCGGGCCAGCCCCTCGACGATGGCGGTCTTGCCCACGCCCGGCTCGCCGATCAGAACGGGGTTGTTCTTCGTGCGGCGCGAGAGGACCTGCGTGCAGCGGCGAATCTCGTTGTCGCGGCCAATGACGGGATCGAGCTTGTTCTGCTGGGCGAGCTTGGTCAGGTCGCGGCCGTATTTCTCCAGCGCCTCGTAGGTAGCTTCGGGGTTCTGGCTGGTGACGCGCTGGTTGCCGCGGACTTCGGTGAGCGCCTTCAGGAAATCGTCGCGCTTCACGCCGAGGGCCTTGAACACTCTGCCGATCGGGGCGCTGGCGGGTTCGCCGAACATCGCGAGCGCGAGGTGCTCGACGGAGACGTATTCGTCCTTGAGCCTTTTGGCTTCGTCCTGGGCGGTGACGAGGAGCTTGTTGAGACGCTGGGTGGCGTAGGGCGTGGCGTCGCCGCTGACGCGGGGGAGCTTGGCGAGTTCATCCTCCAACTTGGCGCGGAGCAAGTCGGGCGCGACGCCGAGCTTTTCGAAGAGGCGCGGCACGAGGCCGCCTTCCTGCTCGGCGAGCGCGAGCGCGAGGTGCTCGACATCCAAAGCCTGGTGCTGCCGCCGCGTGGCGCTGTTTTGCGCTTCCACGATCGCGGCCTGGGATTTCTCGGTGAATTTGTTCAGGTCCATTGCCAAGTGGGTTCGATCCTCAACGGTCGTTTCCGCCAAGAATAGCCGACGGCGGACGGACGACAACCTCTGCGGGGTGGCCGCCAAGCTGCGTGCGCGGGAGGTGCGTTACGGCGCCAGTTCGGCGGGATTCACCGCGAGGTTCTGGCGAATCGCGGCCTCGAGTTCTGCGCCGCGTTTGCCGGTGGCGGCGGCGATCGACGCCGCCATGGCGGACGCGCTGGCGGTGGCGGGGGACGTGCCCACCACCATGTACGGCTGGCCCCAGAACGTCACATAGCTGGTGCCCGGCGCACCCACGTCCACGAAGTCGCCGTAGTTCGCGTACGACGCGACCTCGCCCAGCCGGTTCACGGCGGTCACCGCGATGACCTCCGGGTACGCGGCGGGAAAGGTTGGGTAGGTCACCGGCTCGTTGCCGGCGGCGGCCAGGAACACCACACCCTTGTCGTGGCCCGCCTGGATCAAATTATGCACAAACGGGCTTTCGTCCGGTCCGCCCAGGCTCAGGTTCACGATCGGCGCGCCGCTGTTGATGGCGGCCTGGATACCCAGCGCGACATCGAAGCTCGTGGCGCTGGGGTTGTTCCCGTACACGTCCACCGGCAAAATGCGCACCGCGCTGCCGCCGCCCGCGTCCGGCGCCGCCGCCAACGTCCGCACCAACGTTTCCGCCATGCTGGTGCCGTGCGCCAATTCATCCGCGGGCGGGGTGGCGGCGCCGGCGACCGAGACCGCCGGCAAGAGGAAATCCTTGATGCCGGCGGCGTCACCCTGGACGGCGGTGTCCACCACCGCCACCACCACGCCCTCGCCCGGCGCCAGCGGCTTGGGATTGATTCCCAGGCCCGCGCCACTGGCCGGCAGCAGCGCTTCGCCGGACGGCGGCCGATCGACGAGATAGTTCGCATCCACGCGGCTGGCGCCGTCGGTGCCCAGCAACTTTGCCCGCGCGGCATCCGCGGCGGCGGCGTCCGCGAACTTCAGCCGGTACGCGCCCAGCTCATCCGAGCGGCCGAGGATCTTCGCGCCCAATTTGGCGGCCAGCTCCTCGATCTTCGCGTCGCTGCCGGGCTTGAGCGTGACAATCAACTCGTCCTTGAGCCGGCGGCTGCGGCGCTCTTCGATCGGCGGGGCCGCAATGCGCGTGGTGGCGGCCTGACGCGAGGTGGTGAAGACGTACAAGGTCGGCGGCGCGTTGCTGGCGGGCACGAGCGCGAAGCTCAGCGAGCCAAGCAGCCGGCGCAGCGCCTCGCCGGGGGCCAGATCGCTGAACTTGGCGTTGACGACGTGCCGGGCCTGCGGGTCCACGAAGACGTGCCAACGCGTGCGCCCGGCAATGGTTTCGAGCAGGCGGTCGAGCGGCCAGCCGTTGATGTCGGCGGTGACCTTGTTTTCGGCGGGACGCCAGTTCAGCCGGCCCGGCGGGCGCGCCGGGGCCGCGGTGGCAAGCATGGCACACACCGCCGCGGCCAGGCCGAGGAGGGTTGCACGAGTCCAAATCTTTCGTCCGCGAATCACCGGATCAAGCTACGTCAACACCAGCCGGAGGCAAAGGTCGCGATGCGCCGCGCGGCGGGCAAGCGTCGAAGGCAGTGGGTCGGTTCACCGACTCAAGTTAGGCCGTTGTGTGCTCGTAGTTAGCTAACGATCAACTGAACCACTCCGAAGAGAACGATACCTGGCAGCCAGAGCAAAACGAACGCGAGTGGCGCCTGCCACGCCTGACCGCGCCAAAACGTCGGGACGACTGAAACGAGAGCGGCTGCGGCAAGCGCGCCGCCGAGAAGCGCAAAACGGTACTCTTGCTCGTAGCTGCTCCAGCACGAAAGGCCATGCCGCACCAACCAGAGGCACGCGTTCAAAGCACCACCGATAGCGAGCCTCGTCCATCCTTCTGCTCTCGATTTGGTCATGACGTGCCGAACGGCCTAAAGCCGAGTTGGTCGAGCATCCGGCGCTCGCGTTTGGTGGGCCGGCCCGCGCCTTTCGGCCGGTGGATGAACGGCTCGATCCGTGCCTCGCGGGGCTTGTTCAACTCCTCCGGCGGGGTGAGGTCCTCGAGGTAGCGCGGCACGAGCGCGGCGCCCACGCGGCGGTCCAGCAGGCCGAGCACGCGCACCGTGCGCTTGATTTCGCCGACCTGCGCTTCGACGAGTTCGCCGGGGTGCACCGAACGGGCGGGCTTCACGCGCAGGCCGCCGATCTTCACGTGCCCCGCGGCGCAGGCCTCCGTGGCCAGGCCGCGGGTCTTGAAGAGCCGCACGGCCCACAGCCATTTGTCCAGGCGAACCTCGGTCGGGATTTCCGGCGGCATGGCAGAAGCTCAAGGCGTCACCGGCCGCGCGCTCACCAACCGGCGTCGTCGGGGAACACGTTGGCGAACTTCACGCTGGTTCGCGGTTCGGCCATCATGGGCGCCACCGCGTCGCGCCAACGCGCGTAATGCGCGGTTTCCTTGTGAGCCGCCGGCGCCGCGGCGGAGCGATAAACCTCCACCAGCACGAAGCGGGTGGGGGCGTCGGTTTGTTGGACCACGTCGAAGCGCGCGATGCCCGGCTCGCGGACGCTGTGCCGCGCGTTCTCGACCGTGGCCTGCTTGAAAGCCTCGACGCACTCGGGTTTCACGTGAACGTGGACGTGCACGACTAGCATGGCCGCAGTATCGCGTCCCGGCCGGCCGCCGCAAACCGAAAGCGCGCCGTCACTCCGCCGCGGACGCGGTTTTGAGCAAGGTCGCCACGACCGTCTCCGCCGCGACCGGTTCGGGCAGCAAGGCGAAGAGCGACGGCTGCCAGGGATCGAGCGTGAAGGTCCACTCGGTGCCGTGCGCCACCGGCCGCGACTGGCGCAAATCGTAAATGTACCGGGCGTGTGCCGTGTCGCTGAGGCGCGCCGTCAACTCAATGGGTTGTTCGAGCGCCTCGTTGCCGCCCGCCTGTTTCAACTCCTCGCTCATGTGATAATCGACGTTCCGCTCGACCGCGACCAGCGTGGCTTCGCCGACCTGGAAGCGACGAACTCTGGTCCGCGCCGCTGGCGGGAGCCTCACCGGGCCTTTCCCGATCTGCGCTTCTAGCCAATTCACAAAGCTCGAATCCGGTTCCCGCGCCAGTCGTTGCTTCGGGTAGTTCTCCAAGTTGGCGGCCAGGCTGGCAGGCTTCGGTTGCCCAGCCCGCGCGGCGAACACAACGTTGGCGCTCCCGGCGGGGAAGAGCCGTTCGAGGCGGTTCGTCGCGCGCAGCCGGCCGTGCTCGTCAAAAAGCCCCGGAGTGCCGTCGGCCAGCGCCAGCCGCGTGGGCGGTTTGCTGGTGAGTGGTCCGGAGAAGATGGATTCAACGGCCGTCAGTTCCCGGTCGGACAAGGCGTACGAACGCGGCAACACCAGCGTGAAAGGATCAGCCGGGCTGGGCCGGAGTTGTTCGAGTTGTTCCGACGAAATGAACTGCGGACTGAAGCCGAGGTCTTGCAGCGCCTTGAGCCAGGCGTCGCGGACTTTGGCGTGTCGGTTGTGCTCCGCCTCGAAACTCGAAAAGCGCCGCGGCCAGGTCGAGCCGTCCGCGGTGGATTCCAGCAGCCACGCGACCTGGATGCTCGGCTGCGAATAGTGGAGATAAATCGGGTCATGGACGCGCTCGGCGCGGAGAAACAATTGCGCCAGCGGCGAGTGCAGCTCCTTCAAAACCGGCGCGAGCGCCCTGGCCTTGGCGGTCAGCGCGTAGTCGGGGCGGCTCCAGTCGATGCAATCTTCGCTCCACCAAATGAGGCAACCGCGGTCGCCTTCGAGCAACAGGTGCCAGAGCCGGCGGCGCGCGGCGTTGGTTTCCTTCTCGAACACGGTGGTGAGGATCGGCCTGCCCGGCATGAACGAGCCGAAGATTTCGCGCGCGTTGCCGATGTCGTACGGCTCCACCCAGTCGAGCGCCTGCGACAGCCGCCAGAGATCGTAGCCGCCCCAGGCCGATGGCATCTGCGTGCCTTCGATGCCGACCGGCGTCCGCGGGTCCACCGCGCGCGCGGCTCGGCGCAAGTCGTCCAGCGTGCGGGCCAGCGACAGGTCCATGTAAGTCCGGAAATCGGCCCACGGCGCGAAGTTCCAGCGCGTCGGCTCGCGGCGGGTGGCGATTGGATCGAACTGGAGCGCCTGCACCGCCGGCCAGTCCGGTTTCCCGCGCGGCAACGCTTCGCCGCTGGCCTGGCGGTTTTTGATCCGGTCGGTGCTGAACGGCCGGACCTCGTCCCAGGACTTGAACGCGGTTTCCCACTCGGCATTCAAGGCCGCGAGGGCGGTCCGGCCGGGTGGGGCGAGACTCTGTCGAGCCGCGACTCCGCGCGACTGATTGGCTGGGCTCGACGGAGTCTCGCCCCACCGAGTTCCGGCTGCGTACCGCGTCTTGAGCCAGGCGCGAAAGCCGGCGAGCGCCGCCGGCGAAAAGTCGTAATCGAACGGGTTCGCCGAGATCGTGACCGACAGCTCGTCGCGGATGTTGTAGGCCAGCGGCGTGTGCGGGCCGAAGCGTTCCGCCGCCGCGCGCATCTGGTCCTTCGCCCAGCCGAGCCATTGCGGGTCGTCGAAGCAATACTCGCGCACGAACGCGCTTTCCGGCCGGCCGCCGTTGGCCCAGCCGGTCACGAACTTGTCCCAGTCGGCGACCTGCGAGTTCCATTTCAGGCACAGGCCGCGATTGACGAGGTTCTCGACGTAGAACGGAAACCGGTTGGTGAGCCACGGCTGGGCGTCGCCACCGGCGCCGTAAACCATCGCCGTGTCCACGCCCAGCTCGCGCAGGCGTTCGACGAACAGCGGCACCTTGTCCGGGCGTTTCCAGACCGAGTCGCCCACCCACAGGATCACGCGGTAATCGTTCCAAGGCCGGAGATCGGCGGCAGCGGATTGAACCGCCAAGACGCCGAGAGCGCCAAGGACGTTCGAAAACCGGAGGAGCGAAAAAGTCATGCTTGGCGTCCTTTGCGTTTTGGCGGTTTTCTATTCTTCGGGTTCGGAGGCGGTGTCTGCTGCGACGGCAACTGAGGAGCCGAGCGCGGCGGCATCGCAGAGCAAAGTCACCCGCGGATGCAGCCAAAGGAAGCTGGCGGGCAGGCGCGGCGTGACGGCGCCGGCGAGCAGGCGGCGGAGCACCGCGCGTTTGTGGCGTCCGCTGACCAGCAAGAGAATCTCGCGGGACGCCAGCAGGTTCGCCATGCCCAACGTCAGACCGTAGCTGGGGCGGCTGCGCGCGCTCGACAACATGCCGTGGTTCAACGAAGCCGCCGAAAGCTTCGCCACGTGGGCGAAAGGTTGCAGCGCGGCGGCGGGTTCGTTGAAACCGAGATGGCCATTCACGCCCAGCCCCAAAAGGCACACGTCGATCGGTCCATTTGCGGCGAGCCAGGCGCTGACTTTTCGGCACTCGGCCTCCGGTTCGGCGGGCCGGCTGCGAAAGCCGTGCAGGCGCTGGCCGCGGCCGAGCCGGGCGAGAAGCAGCCGCCGGAAGTAGCTTTCGCACGTCGCCGGATCGTTCATCGCCAACCCGCCCCATTCGTCGAGTTTGAGGAGGCGCGCGCGCCGCAGGAGCCGCGGCTGGCCGGCGAGCAATTCGTACGTGCGAGTGGGCGTGCCGCCGGAGGCGAGGCAGAGCAACGCGTCGGGTCGGGCGCGGAGCCGCGCGGCCACCCAGTCGGCGGCGTGGCGGCTCAGCGATTCGTGATCGGGGGAGATTTCCGGCTTGAGCATGCGGTCGGGATTGTACGCCAGTGCCTTCGGCATCCGCGGGGCCACCGGGCGAGGAGTTCCCCGCGCGCCCGCAGACTAGAGGTCGTAGTCTTCGGGCCGAAACTTGGTTCGATCCACTTCGTCCATCATTTCGCCGATGAACCGATCCTCGTCCGCGGGGAGGGCGTCCAGCGTCCGCTGCAGGCGGTCCAGCCACGGCACTTCGCGCGCCGGAATCTTCAGCCGGCCCGCCCGGTGCGCCGCCTGAATCCTTTCCAGTGCGGTTCGGGCGGCCGCCTGCCCGGCCTCGTACGGCGTGGCCGCTTGCACGATGGCCCGCGCGACGGCGACGGCGTTCTCCGGTGCCAAGACAAAGGCTTGCGGGTCCAAAGCGGCATCCGACTCCACGAGCCATTTGCGATAGAGCAAGGCGGCGTCGCGGCCGTCTTGCAGCGCCCGGTTCATGAGCCGGCAGTCATAAATGAGTTGTTCGAGACAGCACGTCGGCGCCATGCCGCCCAGCAACTTGACGTTCTGCACCGATTCGTTGCTCCAAGTGTCGCACGCGGCTGCGGCGACGTTGCCCAGCGGACTCAGGTGGGCGCACGCGGCCGTTTTGCCTTCCATCGCCATCGGGCAGCCGGTGATGGCCTTGAGGATTATGTTTTCGTACCCGCAGTCTTTGCCGGGGCCCACCGCCCCGTGCTGGTAGCAGACCAGCGTGCGAACCGCGCTCGCCACCCGCACCACCGCGGCAAACACCCGCGGAATCATCCGCTGCTCGGCCAGGACCATCGCGGTATTCGCGAAACCGCAGGCCGTGTCCCCCGCGCAATGGACGCGACACCGGCGCGCGATCTCGCCCAACTGCCCCCACAAGAAGTGCATGTCGCGCACTCCGAGCACGCACAAGGCGAAGAGCACTGCCCGGAGGTCGCCCATCAGCAGGGCGTCATCGTGAACCTCCTTGCCGCCCACGGATTCGATGCTCAGCAGTTCGGCCCCCGCCTGCGCGCAGCCTTCGAAGGTGGCCAGCATGTTTTCGTACAAGCCACCGCTCCGCATCCGCGGCGGGCGCTCCATCTCGCGGGTGTCATTGGGGGTGATCCGGAGGACACTCCGCAGGCCGTGGCGCGCGCGGGCGTTTTCCATCGCCTCCGCCAGGAGTTGGGTCAGTTCGATTCCCCAGGCGGGGTGCTCGGTCATCGGCGGGAGCGTTTCGAACTCCACGACCAGCCCAGGCGCTTCCAGTTCCACCGCCCGCTGGAGGGCCCCGGTAATGATCTGCCGATACTCGCGCCGGACGTCCGGCATGGTCGTCTCTTCCACCAACATCGTCGGCAGGGTGAAATTCAACTCCGGGTACACGGTGCCACCGCCGAGGACGAGGCCGTGGCGGGTCGTCAGCGGGCGGGGGGCGACGCCGAAGCGCAGTTCCGCCGGATCGCTGATCGCCAGTTCGTGGAACGGGGTGTGGGAAGTCATGGCCGTTGGTCGTGATGTGGCGAACCCTTCGCCGGGGCGTGGTGAATGCAAGTTCAGTTCCTCCGTTAGTGCGTCTGCGGGGCGCAACCCTTGGCGCGTGTCGTTCGCTCTTTGTGGAGTCGCCGGGGCTAATGCCTGTCCCTATTTGCCCTGCTTGAACGCGCCGCGGGTGCGGGTCTTGATCGCGTAAAAGCCCTTGCTCGCGGTGATGAACAGCGTCTGCCGGTCCGCGCCGCCGAAGCACACGTTCGCCGCCCAGCCTTCCGGCACGTCGATGTGGTCGATTCGCTGGCCGGCCTTGTCGAACACCGTCACGCCGCGGCCCGTCAGGTACAGGTTGCCGTCCGCGTCGATGGTCATCCCGTCCGAGCCCAGCTCGCAAAAAAGCGTTTTGTCCGCGAGCGAGCCGTCGGGCTGGATCGCGAACCGGTAAGTCTTGCCGGCGCCGATGTCGGCCACGAACAGCGTCTGGCCGTCGGGCGTGCCCACGATGCCGTTGGGCTGTTTGAGGCTGTCCGCCACGCGGGTAAGCGTCTTGTGGTCCGCCGCCAGCCGGTACACGCACTGCTTGTCCTGCGGCATCTGGCTCCAGGTCCACCACGCGCGCTTGTAAAACGGATCGGTGAAGTACAGCGAGCCGTTCGGGTGACACCACACGTCGTTCGGGCCGTTGAGCCTCTTGTCCTGATACCGGCTCACCAGCACCTCTTTCACGACCACGGACTTGGTGTCGATCGAGGCGGCGGGGATCAGCCACAACTCCGTCTTTTCGTCGGCGCAGGCGAGCAGGTTGCCTTGGGCGTCAAAGCACATGCCGTTCGCGCGGCCGGCGGGTTGGGCGAAGGTGCTCAGCTTGCCGTCCACACTCCATTTCAGGATGCGGTCGTTGGGCTGGTCGGTGAAAAAGACATTGCCGGCGGCGTCGGCGGTCGGGCCTTCGGTGAACTGGAAATCGCCGGCGAGCTTCTCCAGTTTGGCGCCGGGGGCGACGATGCTTTCCGCGGCGAACACAGGGCTGCTGGCGGTCAACGCGCCGGCCAGCGCGAGGAGGCAAAAGCGGGTCTTCATAGGTTTGCTGCGATTTGTGCGAACGGTGTCGCCGCGAGCATACCCAGGCCGGAGTGCGCCGCAAGCCGATCCCGGGCCAGCGAACCGCACGCGGTTCTGGGAAAGCGCCCGCGACTAGGCGGCCTGGGGCTGGTTGAGCTGCACCCACCGGCGCGCCTTCAACTCGTAACGCGGCAGGGTGCCGGGCGGCACGAAGGTCACAGGCACCCGCAAGGCGAAAGCGATGTGCAATTCCTCCTGCACGCTCCGGGCCAGCGCGGCCGGTTCGACGCAGTCGGCGACGGGTTCGATTTCGATCCCCAATTCCACCAATCCGTTGGGGCGGGTGAGCAGCACCTGGTATTCCGTCACCTCGGCGAAACGCCGGATCACGTCGTCCACGGCGCTGGGAAACACGTTCACGCCGCGCACGATCACCATGTCGTCCACGCGTCCGAGGATGCCGCCGGTAAAGGCCAGTTCGTGCCGGCCGCAGGTGCACGCCGGCATCCCGAAGCGGCCCGGCGCAAAGCGCGGCTGAACCAGGTCGCCGGTGCGGTAGCGCAACAGCGGCATGCCGACCCGCCCCAGCGTGGTCAGGACGAGTTCGCCGCGTTGGCCGTCGCCTACCGGCCGGCCGGTGGCGGGGTCGATCACCTCCGCCAGGTAGGCGTGCTCCATGACGTGCAACACGCCCGGCTCGGCCGGGCACTCGTGGGTGACCGGCCCGACCTCGGTCATGCCGTGATGATCGCGGACGCGGGCGCGCGGCCAGGCGTTCTCCAGGCAGGCGCGCGTAGCCGGCACGCTGCCGCCGAGTTCGCCGGCCACCAGCAGCAGCCGCACGGCGGACTTGCGCAGGTCAATGCCTTCGCGCACGGCCGCTTGGGCCAGGTGCAAAGCGTACGTGGGGGTGCAGCAAAGCACAGTGGCGCGGTGATCCAAGATCGCCCGCAGCCGCGCGGAAGTGCTCAGCCCGCCCCCCGGAATGCAGAGGCAACCGAGCCGTTCCGCCGCGGCGAAGGCCATCCAAAACCCAATGAAGGGCCCGAACGAAAACGCGAAGAAGACACGGTCGCCCGGCCTCACACCCGACGCCTGGAGTACCTCCAGCCAGCTTGCGGTGAGCCCGTCCCAGTCGGCCGGCGTGTCCAGCCAGCGCAGCGGCGTGCCGGTGGTGCCGCTGGTCTGGTGGCACCGGGTGTACTGCGCCAGCGGATAGGTCAGGTTCGTGCCGTAAGGCGGGTGCGCGATCTGGTCCGCCATCACTTCCGCCTTGGTGGTGAACGGGAAGCGCTGGCAGAAGTCTTCGATCAATTCGATCCGAAAAAAATCCGGCCCCAGCGGTTCCAGCCGCTGGCGGTAAAAAGCGTTGCCTTCGGCGACAGCGGTCAGCAGATCGCGCAGGCGGTGAAACTGCCGTGCGCGCAGTTCCGCCCGCGTTAGCCGGGCAGCTTCCGACATAGATGGCTATGGTTGCGCTGGGCCGGGTTGGGCGGCGGGTGCCACCGCGGCACGGGCGTGCGCGGCTACCTGCGTCGCCTTGCCGGCCGGAGCTGGGTTGGGCTTGTAATAACTGACGAGGCACCCGCCGAGGGCGGCGAGCACGATGCCAAAATAAAACTGCGGCTTGAGGGATCCCCAACCGCCGGCCGGCGGGTGCAGGTACAGCGCGTAGAGCGCGTTCACCACCGGCGCCCCCGCGAAAACGATGGACATGACCACCGCCGGCGTGCCCTTGGCGCCAAACGCCAGCAGCACGCCAAACGCGCCGATCGCCCCGACGATGCCCGCGACGAGGGACCAGCCCATGCCCTTGGCCGTGTAGCCGCTGAACGCCGCGCCTTTGAACAACAGCACTCCCAACGGCGCCAGCACCGCGGTGAGGAAATAGGCCAGGCCCACGAACAAGAAGGCCTTGTAACGGCCATTTTCGGGGTCTTGCATCGCGGTCTGTCCGGTGTGCAGGAAGACGCCATAGACGCCCCAAGACACCACCGTCAACAGCGCATAAAGCAACCATGTGAATCCCGGCTGGTTGGAACTCGCTCCACTCATAGTGCCGGAAATTAGCGCACCGCCGCGGCGGCGCAAATCAGCAAGCCAGCTTTCTGGCACTTCGGCTGGCGATTGACCCGTCGGGCTAACCGCACCCTTCAGCGAGGTCAGGCTCCGATGCGACGATAATGGAGGATCGTGAAGTCCGGCGTGTCGCGCAGTTCGGCCACCAGTTCGAAACGGTCTTCAAACGGGGGAAAGAACGTGTCTCCTGCGACCTCGCGTTTGACCCGGGTCAGGTAAAGGTCGGAGCAAAGCGGTAAGGCCTGCGCATAAACTTCGGCGCCGCCGCAGATGAACACGGTGCGTGGGTCGCCGGCCGGCAGCGGCAAGGCGTCCAGGCCGGCGGCGGTGCTCACGCCGGGATGGGTCCAGGCCGAGCGCGTCAGCACGATCGTCTGGCGCCCCGGCAGCGGCCGGCCAATGGACTCGAAAGTCCGCCGCCCCATCACCAACACGTGGCCCATCGTGAGTTGCTTGAACCACTGGAAGTCCTCCGGCAAATGCCAGGGGATCCGGCCCGCCCGGCCGATCACCCGGTTCAGCGACATCGCGGCGATGGCTTGGAAAGACTTCATCGGCTGGCTGAGTCTTTCGGCGATCGCTGTGGCTTGGCCTTCGATCGCTCGAGCCGCGCGCGCATTGGTGCAAACACATGAAGGTTAGGTCTGGTGAGACTCATGGCGTGGCGAGTGGCGGCGTTTGCGTTGGACGCCGGCGATTCACAGACCGGTCGGGTGATCGAGGAACACCCACGGCAGTCCGAACTTCCGCCCCAAGTGCGCGGCCAGCGCCTTGACGCCAAACGTCTCGGTGGCGTAGTGCCCGCCGTAAAACACGTTCACGCCCAGTTCCTCAGCCAGCGCGTAAGTCCAGTGCGGGCCTTCGCCGGTGATGAAGGTGTCGATGCCCTCGGCCGCGGCCTGCTTGAGTTCCGCGCCGGCGCCGCCGGTCACCACGCCGATGCGGGTGCAGACTTCCGGTCCGCCGGGCAGCAGGCGCGCCGGGGCGCCCAGCGCCTGCGCCAGCCGCGTCGCCAGTTCGGTCCGCGCGATGCGGGTCCGCGCCCGCAGGCCGATGCGCCGGCCTTTGCACTCGAAGAACGGGACCGGCCGTTTCAGGCCGAGCGCGGCGCAGAGTTGCGCGTTGTTGCCTAAGCGAGGGTGCGCATCCAACGGCAGGTGCGCGCTGTACACGGCGAGGTCGTGGTCGAGCAGGAGGCGCAGCAAATCGTAACGTTTGCCGGTCCACGGATGCGAGGGGCTCCAGAACAGTCCGTGGTGGACCAGCAACAAATCCGCGCCCGCGTCGATGGCCAGGCGCACGGTGGCGAGGCTGGCGTCCACGGCGGCGGCCAGGCGGGTGACCCGGCCGCGATTTTGGACTTGGAGGCCGTTGGCCGCGCCGTCCCAGTCGGTGAATTCGGCGAGGCGCAATTCGCGGTCGCAGTGTCGGACCACGGTGGCCAGGGCGACTTTCGGCATGGGCCGACGAAACCAAAAGGCGGGGGCGGAGGAAAGCGCGTTCTGCGCCGCGCCGGCCGGTACAAAGATTTTGCCGGCGGCGTATTGAATTTCCTGGCCGCGACTTTCTATATTGCCGCCCGACTGTTCCGAAGATGAACGACCATGCCGATGCCTCCCGCCCGTGGGACCTTGCCGCTGCGCGGAACTTGTACAACATCGACCGCTGGGGCGCGGGCTATTTCGACATCAACGAGGCGGGGCACGTGGTGGCCAAACCCTTGCAGGAAGGCGGCGCCGCGGTGGACCTCACCGACGTGGTCGAGGAGGCGCGCGGGCGCGGGCTGCGGTTTCCGCTGCTGATCCGTTTTCAGGACATTTTGCGGCATCGCGTCGAGGCGATCACCACGGCGTTCCGGAATTCCATCGCCGAGTACAACTACCAGGGCCGGTACCGCGGCGTCTTTCCGATCAAGGTGAACCAACTGCGCGAGGTGGTGGAGGAAATCCTCGACGCCGGCAAGCCGCACGATTTCGGCCTCGAGGTGGGCAGCAAACCGGAGCTGTTCGCCGGCCTGGCGCTGCAGGGACAGCCGGGAAACTTGATCATCTGCAACGGGTACAAGGACGCCGCGTTCATCCGCATGGCGCTCATGGGCCGCAAACTCGAAAAGGAAGTCATCCTCGTCATCGAAAAGCTCGAGGAACTCAAGCAGGTCCTGGCGATCTCGAAGCAGATGGGCGTCGAGCCGACGATCGGCATCCGCGCGCGCCTGGCCAGCAAGGGCGGCGGCAAGTGGGCCGACAGCGGGGGCGAGAACGCCAAGTTCGGCCTGAACACCGCGGAGTTGCTTGCCGCCGCCGAGATGCTCCGGGCGGAGAACCTCACGCACAGCTTTCGCCTGTTGCACTTCCACATCGGCTCGCAGGTGCCGGACATTCTCACGATCAAGAAGGCGGTGCAGGAGGCGGGTCGGTTTTACGCCAAGCTCGTCAAAATGGGCTTTCCGCTCAAATACCTCGACGTGGGCGGCGGGCTGGGCGTGGATTACGACGGCAGCCGCACGGCGTTCGACAGCTCCACCAACTACACGCTCCAGGAATACACGAACGACATCGTCTATTACGTCGCGGACGTGTGCAACGCGGAGCGCGTGCCGCCTCCCGATTTGGTGAGCGAGAGCGGCCGGGCGATCGTGGCGCACCACAGCGTGCTCGTCATCGAGGTGCTCGGCGCGATGGCCAAGACCAAGCAACCGGTCGAACTCGCCTACGGCGACAACGAGCACGCGCTGGTGAAGGAGTTGCTCGACATGCGCAAAAACCTCGCGAAGTTGAACAAGCTCGAGGCCTACCACGACGCCCAGGAACGCAAGGACGACGCGCACAATATGTTTGCGCTGGGCCTGCTGGACCTCCCCGACAAGGCCAAGATCGAGAGCCTGTACTGGGAGATTTGCGACGAGGTCGTGCACAGTTTCAAAGGCCAGGCCTACGTGCCGGAGGAAATTCGCAAACTGGCGGACAATTTAAGCGACCAGTACCTGTGCAATTTCTCGGTCTTTCAATCGCTCCTCGATCACTGGGCGCTGGACCAGCTTTTCCCCATCATGCCCATCAGCCGGCTTGGCGAGCGTCCCACCCGGGAGGGCACTTTGGTGGACATCACCTGCGATTCCGACGGCCAGGTCAACCGCTTCATCGACCTGCGCGACGTGCGCGACACGCTGCCGCTGCACCGGTTGGTCATCGACGGCAACGGCGCGCCCGAGCCGTACCACCTGGGCATTTTCCTGATGGGCGCCTACCAGGACATCATGGGCGACCTGCACAATTTGTTTGGCCGCGTCAACGAGGTCCACGTGTTCCTCGATCCCGACGAGCCAGCTGGGTACTACGTGGAGGAAATTATCGAGGGCACCACCATCGTCCAGGCGCTGCAATCGGTGCAGTACGACGAAAACGAGCTCAAACGCCAGATGAAGGCCCAGATGGACGCCGCCATCAAATCCGACAAACTCAAACCCTCCGAGGCGATGCGCTGGCTCGACGAATACGAGCGGGGCTTGAAGGAGTACACGTACCTGGCGATTCAGTGACGCCGTCCCACCCCGTGCGCTCATAATGTCCACCGCCGCCGCATTTCCACCCCG
>JAKCAB010000551.1 GCA_021839785.1 bacterium
GCGTTCGGAATGCGATGATCCACCCATGCGCACCCGTTGGAGAAAATCGAATCGGTCTGGCGCGAGGGTTGTTCTCGGAGAGTCCCCGAGGGCGGTCACCTCTGCGCGAGGATGGCGGCGTGGTTGGCCGCGTTGCCCCGCGGTTCCGGTGAGTCTGCTCGCGTTAGCCTGGCTCGCCCTTTCCGCCCGCGCCGGCGATCGGCCGCAGTGGGGCCAGGCCTGGTCGCGGAACATGGTTTCCAGCGAGCGCGGTCTGCCGGATTCGTTCGACCCCAAGACGGGCAAAAATATCAAGTGGGTCGCCAGGCTGGGCACCGAAACGCATTCCTCGCCGGTCGTTGGCAGCGGCGTTGCGATCATTGGCACGAACAACAACGATCCCCGCGACCCCAATCATCAAGGCGACCGCGGCGTGCTGATGTGCTTCGACGAAAAGGACGGCAGGCTGCGCTGGCAACTGGCCGTGCCCAAGCGCATCGAGGACATTTATTTCGACTGGCCGAACGCCGGGATTTCGTCGCCGGCCACCCTCGAAGGCGACCGCGTCTATGTCGTGGACAATCGCGGTGTGGCGCTGTGCCTGGACTTGCGTGGGATGGCGAATGGCAACGACGGCCCGTTCACGAACGAAGCAATCTATTACGCGCCGCAGCCGACCAACTCGCTGGCGCGCGGCGCGCCGGAAGCCTTCCAGCCGGACGGTACGCTGATCCCGAGTGCGCCGACACCCAACCGGGTAGAGGTGGGGCCGCTCGACGCCGACATCGTGTGGATGTTCGACCTCAGCAGCGGCGCGGGCATCTGGTCGCACGACGCCGCGCACAGCTCGATTCTCATTCACGGCGACCAGCTTTATCTCAACACCGGCACCGGCGTGGACAACACCCATCGCAAGATTCGCCGGCCGGATGCGCCCGGCTTGGTGGTGCTGGACAAGCACACCGGCCGGCTGCTGGGCCGCGAGCGTGTCACGCACGGCGAACGGGTGTTTCACTCCACGTGGTCCGCGCCGTCGGCGGGCGAGGTAAACGGCAAACCGCTGATCTTCTTTGCCGGCGGCGACGCGGTCATCCACGCCTTCCAGCCGCTCGCGCCCTCGCCGCCTCCCGGCGACGTGCAAACGCTGAAGGAGGTCTGGCGATTCGACTTCGACCCGACCGCGCCCAAAGAGGACGTGCATCGCTACCACCTCAACCGCCGGGAAAGCCCCAGCGATGTCTTCGGCATGCCAGTCTTCTACGAGGATCGGGTGTACGTCGCGGCGGGTGGCGATTTGTGGTGGGGCAAAAACGGCGCCTGGCTGAAGTGCATTGACGCCACGAAGACGGGTGACATTACCAGCACCGGCCTGGTCTGGTCGTACACGCTCGGCAAGCATGTCTTCGCCACGCCCGCCATCCACGACGGCCTGGTGTTTATCGGCGATTGCGAGGGGACGCTGCACTGCGTGGACTCTGCGACAGGCCAGGCGGTGTGGACCCACGAGGCGAGCGGGGACTTCTGGGCGTCGCCACTGGTGGCCGACGGGAAGGTCTATGCGGGTACGCGGCGGGGGCAGTTTCTGGTGTTCGCGGCGACGCGCGAAAAGAAGCTGCTCAGCTCGCTCGACCTTGGCACGCCCATCAGCGCCACCTGCGCCGCCGCCAATGGCGTGTTGTACGTGGCCACCATGAACAAACTCTACGCGGCTGCTTCATCGGTGGGAGTGCGGTAGCTCCCTCGCGTTGGAAAACCGCGGCCAGCATGGCACGTTGGCGCAGATCAGCGACGCGGAAGCCCGCCTGCCCTTTGCCCTGTTGGGCGTGGACCGCGACCACGGCGGGGAGTTCCTCAACCATCCACTGGCGGCCTATCTGGGCCAGCGCCAGAAGCCCATGCTCTTCACGCATTCGCGCCCCTATAAAAAGGACGGCGCCGCGCATGTCGAGCAGCGCAATTGGACGCCCGGGCGCCGGCACTTCGGCTCCGAACGGTATGACAATCCGGCGGTGGTGCCGTTGATCAACGCCCTGTGCCAGGGCCCGCAGGGGCAACGGCTCAACCCCTTCCTGCCGACGCAGCAGTTGCCGCAGAAGCGGCGGGTGGGGACGCGCTTGGTGCGCGTGTCTGGGCCGGCTGCACTGGCGCCGCCGCCAGTGCAGCCGGCCCAGAGGACCCAGTTGCGGTGCGATCACGCGCGGCTCAATCCGTTCCCGTTGGCGGGGGAAGTGGAACGGCAGCAGGCGGTGATCGCGGCGCAGCGGCAACTGACGGTTTGAAGAGCGCCTGACAATGAGTTAGAGAAACGCCCCCTCAGAAACGGGACGAGGGAGGCCGGGCGGAGGCGCCACCTCCCCTGGCTTTCTTCGTTTCCACGTGGGGCCTGGGTAACCGGACTTTTGGCGCAACGGGTTCCTTCCCGTCCCGCGCTCGGGTAACAGTTGCTTTTGGCGCACTATGCCGCTGGGGGCCGACTTGGTCGGGACGGATACGCCATCGCGGCGAATCTGCCGTGCATCCCGGCCAGCGTTACAACCGCTTGCGCCTGAGCCGGCTGCCTGCCCGCGAGTCCTGATTCTCGCAGGCATCGACGAGTGCGCAGGCACGGCAGCGAACGAGCAAAGGCGCACAGGATTCGCACAAGCTCGCTTGGCGGCGTGCTTCAGGGCGAGAGGCGGGAATTGGCTCCAGAGAGAGGGCTCGAACCTCTAACCCGCCGGTTAACAGCCGGCTGCTCTACCATTGAGCTACTCTGGAAGCCAGAGGCGGGTCAACCTAGCGAGACTGCCCCGTGACCGTCAAATCCAAATTCAGCAGGACATTTCCCCGTTTTTCAGGTGAAGCCGAACAGGGTTTGTCGCAGGGTGGAAGCAACGGACG
>JAKCAB010000698.1 GCA_021839785.1 bacterium
CAAGAGGGTTGGGGTGAGGGCGAGCCCGGGTTCTTACTACCTACTTACGACCAAGGCATCGGGTGCTGATGCCTCTCAGGTGAAGTCGGTTTCCGAGTCCCGCCAGTTGCGCAAGCTTGGTCGGATCAACGTCGAACAGAGTGACCGAATCGCCGCCGCGATTGCCTTGTGCGTCGGCTATTGAAACTGCGAACCATGTCGCCATTGCCCAACTTGCTGTTGACGCTGATCGTGGGTAGCGTGCTTTCCTTCCGTGGCGTCGCCGCCACGCCGCCGCCCAAGCCCAACTTCGTCTTCATCCTCATCGACGACCTCGGCTGGACCGACGGCGTGTGTTTCGGGAGCCCGTTTTACCACACGCCCAACCTGGACCGGCTCGCGTCGCAGAGCCTGAAGTTCACCTCGGCCTACGCCTCCTGCGCCGTATGTTCGCCCACGCGCGCCGCGATCATGACCGGCAAGGCGCCGGCGCGCCTGCACCTCACCGATTGGATTCCCGGCGAAGGCACGCCCAAACAGAGCCGCTTCCGCGTGCCGGACTGGCAGCAGCGCCTGCCGCTTGAGGAAGTCACGCTCGGCGAGGCGTTCAAGAAGCTCGGCTACGCCACCGCGAGCATCGGCAAATGGCACCTCGGCGGGCCGCAGTATTATCCGCAGCACCAGGGCTTCGACCTGAACGTTGCCGGCAGCGCCATCGGCCATCCGGCGTCGTACTTCTGGCCGTACGGCCAGGAAGGCGCGTCGCACCGTGTGCCCGGCCTCGCGGAGCAAGGCGGCCGAGATGGCGAGTATCTCACCGACCGGCTCACCGACGAGGCGCTGAAGTTCATCGACGCGAACCGCGCGCAGCCGTTCTTCCTTTACCTGGCGCACTACGCCGTCCACGCGCCGCTCATGGGCAAGCCGGACCTGATCGACCAATTCGCCGACCGCCCCGGTGGCAAAGGCCAGAGCAACCGCGTCTATGCCGCGATGATGCAAAGCGTGGACGACAGCGTGGGCCGCATCCTGAAGCGACTCGATGAGCTGCAGCTCGCCGAGCGGACAGTGGTCGTGTTCACGTCCGACAACGGTGGCGCGGTGCATTTCGGCCAGCCGCCGGCCACGTCGAACGCCCCGCTGCGGCTCGGCAAGGGTTACGCGTACGAAGGCGGTCTGCGCGTGCCGTTGCTGGTGAAGGTCCCCTGGCTGACCCGCGGTGGCAGTGTGTGCGACGTGCCGGTCATCAGCCACGATTGGTTCCCCACGCTGCTCGAATTGGCCGGCGCGGACAAATCCGCCAGCCGCACCGCGATCGACGGGGTGAGCTTCGTTCCCTTGCTTGCCGGCAGAAACCAACGGCCGCACGCCGCACTGTTCTGGCACTACCCGCATTATTGGAACGGCACGAAGGTCTCGCCGTACAGCGTGGCGCACATCGGCGACTGGAAGCTCATCCGCTTTTACGAAACCGGTCGCGAAGAACTCTACAACCTCCGCGACGACCTCGGCGAAACCACCGACCTCGCCGCCCAAATGCCGGACAAGCACCGTGAACTCAGCGCGCGCCTCGACGCCTGGCTCAAGGAAGTCGGCGCCCAAATGCCCGTGCCGAGGTAACCGAAGCGGGGCGCAAAGGCCGCATATCCTGACCCGCCTAAGCTCAGTCACACCAACGCCCATGGGCTTCAGCCTCTGTAAATGTCGTGGGTGCCGACGATGAGCGATACCACGGTCTCACCGTCCAAGTAGAACAGCGAACGCAAGTCACCTTCGATTTCGACGGCATAGATCGTGCACCGGTACGCTGCCGAAAGACGGTGGATGCGATGTGTGCGCAAGCGGGGATCGAACGGGTCCTGCTTGAAAATCTCCCAGACTTTGCGAACGGACTCCTTTTGGGCGGGAGAAAGACGGTGGAAGCTCGTCCAGAACCGCTCGACCGCGCGGTAGCGATACTTCATCGCAAGTGCGGCGGTGGAGTCTCGAACAGTGCTGTTTCTGTGTCCACGAAGCGACCGGACTGGGCGTCCCGCATCGCTTCCTTAAACTCTTCGGGAATCCACGAATCGTCCTGCTCCACGATGAAGCGCGCCACAAGCGCCCGCTCGGCCGGCGGCAGTGCTTTGATGCGCTCGATGATTTCAACCGCGCTCATACCGGCACTATCCATCGAATGCCTTTCATGGCAAGCCGCATCCCTGCGGTCTCTTGTGGCTTCGGAAGTTCTTCTTGCCTGTCACGACCAGTCCGAAAAGCTCACAGGCAGGAAGCCGACGGCGGCTGGCACCGCGCGGGACCGCTGCACGAAAAGGCGATGTCCCCTCGAGCCAGTCCGGCGGGGATGAACCCGTAAACGCATCGCTGACATGGACGACTGGCAACTGATTCGGGATTACGTGGAGCGCGGCTCGGAACCGGCCTTCCGGGCGCTGGTGGACCGCTATTTGCCACTGGTGCACGGCGCGGCCCGTCGGCAGATCCAAAGCCCGGAACTGGCCGAGGACGTGAGCCAGACCGTTTTCATCCTGCTCGCGAAAAAGGCGCGAACCTTCAGGCGCGGCGTGGTGTTGCCCGGCTGGTTGTTTCGCACGACCCGGTTTGTGGCCACCCGCGCTTTGCGGGCCGAGCAACGGCGTCAGCGACGCGAACAGGAGACCTTCCAAATGCAACAACTCCATTCCCCCGCCGCCGCGGTTCCCCACCTCGCGCCGGTCCTGGACGAAGCCCTCGCCGAACTGGGCGCGAAGGATCGCGACGCGCTTCTGCTCCGCTTCGCGCAAGATCGCAATCTGCGCGAAGTCGGCCAACAACTCGGCGTCAGCGAAGCAGCAGCCAAGAAGCGAGTCAGCCGCGCGTTGGACCGGTTGCGCGGC